>JACQEJ010000080.1 GCA_016200645.1 Deltaproteobacteria bacterium
ACATCCATTGAACAGATACGGGATAAAATAAGAGGATTCATTGACGGTTCGGGCGTGAGAAACTCAGCAGTAATCAAGGCGCTTATCCTCTGTGAAAAGGGGGAGATTTCTCAACATACAAGAAACAGCTTCAGTCAAACCGGCACCAGCCACATCCTTGCCATATCAGGCCTTCATATAGGCATCATTGCATTTGTCTCATACTGGATAATCCTCAAATCATTAAAGCTCTCAGAAAGGCTAATGCTTGCCTTTGACATAAGAAAAATAGCCGCTTTTTTAAGCATAATTCCGGTATTGTTGTATGGCGCCATTGCCGGATTTTCCGTGTCCACACAAAGGGCTGTAATAATGGTGCTTATCTTTATTCTTGCGGTTCTTGCGGACAGGGAAAAGGGATTTTACAATACCCTTGCCGCCGCTGCGTTTGTCATTTTGATTATATCTCCGCTTGCCATTTATGACATCTCGTTTCAATTGTCATTCATATCCGTTCTTGCCATCATATATCTGGCGCCAAAATTTCAAAAGCTATGGATAAATGATGGCGATGACCTCGCAGGGCTTTTGCCCCCTCATCCTGCAATGAAACATCTTAAGAATTATCTCATAAATCCATTGGCCGTGTCTGTTGCGGCATCCCTCGGCACAGCGCCGTTTATCGCATGGCATTTTCATAGGGTTTCCATTATCGGTATTCTGGCAAATATCATCGCCGTCCCGCTCATGGGTTTTATGGCAGTCCCCCTTGGGCTCATCTCCAGCCTTGCATCATTTGTCTATCCGCCGTTTGCGGATTTAATCCTGAAACTCTCTGACATTATCCTGAAGGTTTCTTTATGGATAGTGGATATATTCGCCCGGCTTCCATACGCGTCTGTCTATACAACAACGCCGACTATTCTGGAGGCGGTTTTATTTTATCTCCTGATAATCTGCATCATAGAATTCAAGAGGGCAAGGGTTTTTAAATATGGCCTTGCCGTGGCGACACTGGTTCTCATAGGCAATTATTCATACTGGTATTATCATCTCAACTACAACCCAAATCTTAAAGTCACATTTATTAGCGTGGGTCAGGGGGATTCTGCGCTGGTGGAATTTCCCTATGGCAAGAGGATGCTCATAGACGGCGGCGGTTCTTACAGCGATGATTTTGATGTGGGTGAGAGGATTGTTGCGCCCTTTCTCTGGAAAAACAAAATCAAGAAAATTGACTACATCATCTTAAGCCATCCCCAGGCAGACCACATGAAGGGGCTCAAATTTATTGCGGAAAAGTTTGACGTCCATGAATTCAGATGGAACGGCGAAAGCAGTAATGACAGGGCGTATACGGAATTGATGCGGGCGCTTGATAAAAATAATATAAAACAGTTTACTGCAAACTTCTCAACTCCATCATTGGATATAAATGGCGCGCGCGTTACATTTCTCAATCCTGCGCAAAATGAACACCTGGATACCAATAACAGTTCACTGGTCGTGAGGATAGACTATAGGGGTGCGAGCTTTCTTTTTACAGGCGATCTTGAGGCGATCGGCGAAGCTGCTCTGCTCAAGAGAAACGAAAATATCGGCGCCGCAGTATTGAAGGTTCCGCACCACGGAAGCAGAACATCATCCACCGTGGATTTTTTAAAGGCGGTTAACCCCAAACTGGCGGTCATATCTCTCGGTTATTCCAATCCCTTTGGCTTTCCCCGCCCTGAAATCTTAAAGCGATACGAGGAGCTGAAAATACCCGTCTTAAGGACTGATGTAAACGGCGCTGTGACCGTAGAAACAGATGGCATCGGCATAAAAACCATTGCCTTTAGATAAAATTTTGACCATCTTCATTATCATTGCTATACTTTAACGCATGAACATCCTAGCCCTCATAAAACAGGTTCCTGACACTTCCATATCTTTAAAGATAAATGCCGGCGGCGCAGATATTGAATATCGGGATATCCTGTGGGTCATAAATCCGTATGATGAATATGCAGTAGAGGAGGCATTGCACATAAAGGAAAGACACGGCGGCAGCGTAACAGTCGTCTCTATGGGGCCGGATAGGACAGCGGATATTATCAGAAGCTCTCTTGCAATGGGCGCAGACGAGGGGGTTCATGTAAAGGATGCCATCTTTAACGGCTCTGATGCATACTCAACGGCCTTGATCTTGAGCAAGGCGGCAGCCCTCTTAGGCTTTGACATTATCCTCTGCGGCAAGCAGGCCGTTGATGACGGTTGGGGACAGGTTGGCCCTGCGCTGGCGGAGATATTGAACATCCCGTCCGTCTCTTCGATCCTCAAGCTCGAGATATCGGAAGACAAAAAAATTGCCGCAGCAACAAGAGAGGTTGATGAAGGCCTTGAAATGGTTGAAGTCTCTCTGCCCGCCCTCTTTACGGTTCAGCAGGGCATCAACAAACCGAGATATGCATCCCTTCCCGGCATTATGAAGGCAAAGAAAAAAGAGATAAGGATATTAGATGCAGGCGCATTGGGCATTTCTCCGAATGAAATCGGAAGAGAGGCGTCGCGGGTAGAATTAAGAAAACTGTCTTATCCGCCTGAAAGAAAAAAGGGGAAGATTTTACAAGGCGATTCAAAAACCGCAACAGGCGAATTGGTAAATCTTTTAAGAAACGAGGCAAAGGTTATTTAATGAGCGTCTGGATAATCGCCGAACACAAGGCTGGCATAATAACTGACGGCACATTAGAGGCCATAAGCGCAGGCAGGCTTATATCGGCTCTAACGGGCGGAAAATTATCAGCTGCTATCCTTGGCAACAACCTTGATGCATTGGCTGACATGCTTTCAGGCACAGGAATAAACGACATCTATTTATTAGACTCCCCGCTTCTGTCACAATATACATCTGATGCATACATTGCCGGCATTGAACCGCTGATAAAATTACATAAGCCCTTTCTTATCCTGATGCCATCCACCTGCCTTGGCAGAGACTTGGCGCCAAAACTTGCAGCAAGACTCAAGACAGCATATCTATCTGATGTAAACAGCATAGAGATGACCGGCAGCGAAATATTCTTTAGCAGGCCTGTATACGGCAGCAGGCTTGTATCCACTCTTACCTGCAGCGGTGAAAGGCCGTGGATTGTAACGATCAGGCCCAGGGCCTTTGAAAAAACAGAGGCAGCGCAAAAAAAAGCAAAAACGGAAAACCAGCCCGTGCATATATCACCCTCCTCCCTCAGGACTGTTATAAAAGGATTTGAGCAAACACAAAAGGGCGCTGGTTTAACAGAGGCAGATATTATTATTTCAGGCGGAAGGGGGATGAAGGACGCTGAAAATTTTAAGATGCTTGGGCGCCTGGCAAAGATTCTGGGAGGTGTTGTGGGAGCATCGGGCGCTGCTGTGGATGCAGGCTGGATGCCGCATTCAGCGCAGGTGGGACAGACAGGAAAGGTGGTGTCGCCAAAACTCTATATCGCCTGCGGCATATCCGGCGCGCCCCAGCATCTTGCAGGCATGTCCACATCCAAATGCATTGTCGCCATAAACAAAGACCCTGATGCGCCGATATTCAAAATAGCTGACTATGGAATAGTCGGGGATTTATTTGAGGTCGTGCCGATGCTGATTGAACAGCTGAAGAAATAGCAGCTGCCGCTATTGACTGATAATCCTCTGGTGAATTGAGGGTCATTGTTTTTGCTATGCCTTCTGTTTTACAAAACCCTCATTCATGCTTCCTGTCCTGTAGCCTTGCAAGTCAAGAGTTATATAAGTAAAACCCTGTTTTTTAAAACCATGCACAATAGCCTCTCGCACTGTTTCATCTGAAAATCTATTTATCTCATCAGGCGGCGTTTCAATTCTGGCTATGTCGTTGTGATACCTTACCCTGAACTGTGAAAAACCCAGATTGCGGAGAATCTCCTCGCATTTTTCCACTCTATCCAGTCTTTCCTCGGTTATCTTTGTTCCGTAAGGAAATCTTGATGAGAGGCAGGCAAAGGACGGCTTCTTCCATGTCTCAAGGCCGAGGGCTTTGCTCATCTGTCTTATTTCAGGTTTTGACAGCCCTGCCTCAACAAGAGGGCTTCTTACGCCGAGGTTTTTTGCTGCATCTCTCCCCGGCCTGTAATCCCCCAAGTCGTCAACATTGCTGCCGTCTGCCACCCATGCAAGTCCCGACTCTTTTGCCTTTTCTTTGCATATTTCAAAAAGCTCACTTTTACAATAGAAACATCTTTTATCGGTATTATCCGCAAAACTCGGTATGAGGAGTTCATTGGATTCCACAATGATATGTCTTGCGCCAATCTCTTTGGCCAGCATCAACGCATCCTGAAATTCCCTGTCAGGATAGGTTGGAGATGTGGCTGTAAGCGCCGCAGCCTTATCGCCCACAACATCAAAGGCAGCCTTTAAGAGAAAGGTGGAATCCACGCCGCCGGAAAAGGCTACAAGCACAGAGCCCATGTCTTTGAGGATAGTTTTAAGATGTTCAAATTTTTCCTGAGTAAAAGATTTATAGGTCTTATAAGTCCTATAAGACTTATTTTTTTTCATATCATCATCCCCTTCAATAATTCATCCTCAGCAGGCGAGTCAACTTCAAATGCAGTTGATTCTCCGTTTCTCAAAAGCGTCAATTTTCTCTTTCCATGAGCCTTTTCACCCGCATATCGCAAGACCATCCTCCCTGCAAGGAGGTGTGTCCCGTTCCTGGACAAACCAGAGATAAGCCCGATCGGGCCGACAAAATCCAGAGGCTCAATCAGGGAATCATCTGCCTGAATAAGATTCTTCATCCTCTTGTTCTCAGCCTCATCCCTGCCGATGATAATCTTGTTGTCTTGATTCAGCCTGAAATGCCTGCCCACCTTCAAAAGCTGCAGGTCTTTCATGGTAACATCCTTTTTATTGTCCAATAAATCCTTTACCCGTTTTGAAAATATCTTATCGGTAAGCAGACAGCCGCCGGACGGGCAAGGATAATTCTGAATATCCAATTCCTCTGCAAGGGCTATCTGGTGCTTTCTTGAGCGGCCAATTACATCAAGAAGTTTTTCCCTGTTTATGATTCCCAGCTTTTCCGGAATTGTCGGGTCAAGGCGTTTTGCGCAGAGCGGCCTTACAATAAGCCCCTGAAGCCCGCTTTCCCTCTCTATGCTCTTAAAAGCGTCTCTTCTCTGGCTCATGGGCCTCTGGCCTAACACCTCGCCGGTTATGATGAAGGATGCGCCGATTTCCTCCATATATTTTTTGGCGAGCTTGTGCATATAGATGCGGCAGTCCACGCACGGGTTCATGCCCTGGCCATAGCCATATTTCGGATCCCGCACAATCTCAATGTAATCAAGGCCTTTTTGCATGGTCTTTATCGTTATGCCGAATTCATTTGCAACCCGCGCAGCCTCATTGCTGCAAACGCTTCCCCTTAAGCTGCATGTGCAGAACGTGGATGTAAAATTAAGGGCAACGATCTCTATGCCCTGCTCCAGCATGACCTTGACCGCCAGGGTCGAATCCAATCCGCCGGAAAGAAGGGCAACAGCCTTTCGATTCATGCAATACCTCCATTTACCCCCACACCTTGTTGGGAATGCCTGCGCTCTTGGCGCAGGGTTACCTCTTTTCTTCCTTGCCCCCACACCAAAATTTTTGGTGTGGGGGTCAAGGTGTGGGGGTTTACTTTATAAAAATTATATCTGTTGCATGCTGCAAAAGTCAACATTGCATCTTATTTTGTTTGAAAAAAAGGCATTGCTGTGTTAAGAAAGGAAAGAAGGCTGAAGAGAAACCTTTAGTTTTTCAGCTTGATTTTTGGTTGAGAGATTTCTTGATGCAAGAAAGATATGATCACAAAATAATAGAACAAAAGTGGCAGAAGATATGGGAGAATAGCAAGGCCTTTAAGGCAAGGGAAGACAAGGCCGCAAAGAAATATTACTGCCTTGAGATGTTTCCGTATCCTTCGGGAAAGATACACATGGGCCATGTTCGGAACTATTCCATCGGAGATGTGGCTGCGCGGTTTTTGAGTATGCGCGGCTTCAATGTGCTGCACCCGATGGGGTGGGATTCCTTTGGCATGCCTGCGGAGAACGCAGCAATCCAGCACGGCGTGCGTCCGAAAGAGTGGACTGATGAAAATATTGCGTCCATGAAAACACAGCTCAAGCGGCTCGGTCTTGCGTATGATTGGGACAGGGAGATTACTACCTGCAGCCCTGAATATTATCGCTGGAATCAATGGCTCTTTCTCAAGCTGTATGAAAAGGGATTGGCGTATCAAAAACACTCCGCCGTGAACTGGTGTCCGCAGTGCGCAACGGTTCTGGCCAATGAGCAGGTGGAGGCCGGGCTTTGCTGGCGGTGCGACACGCATGTGGAGCAGAAAAATTTGAAGCAGTGGTTTTTCAAGATAACCGCGTATGCCGAGGAACTTTTGGATTATTGCGATAAACTCCAGGGCTGGCCGGAAAAGGTTCTGGTCATGCAGAGAAACTGGATAGGAAAGAGCATCGGCGCGGAGGTGGATTTCAAAATAGAAAACTCCGATTAGGCAATCAGGATTTTCACTACGCGGCCTGACACGCTCTTCGGCGCAACATTTATGAGCCTTGCGCCTGAGCATCCTATGGCGGAGAAACTGATTGGGGCCAGGGGTCAAGGGTCAAGGGTCAAGGAATTTATAGACAGAGTAAAAAAACAGAGCAGGACTGCGCGGACAGAGGCTTTGCTGGAGAAAGAAGGGGTGTTTACCGGATCGTATTGCATAAACCCGCTCACCGGCAGAAGGATGCCGATATATCTTGCGAATTTTGTGTTGATGGAATACGGCACGGGCGCGGTTATGGCAGTGCCCGCGCATGACCAGAGGGATTTTGAATTTGCGAAAAAATATGACCTGCCGATGATTGTAGTAATCGTCTCTGACAACTCCCAGCTCCCAACTCCCAACTCCCAACTAACAGAGGCATACATTGACGACGGTATCATGGTCAATTCAGGCCAATTTAATGGCATGAAAAATAGAGACGCTATGGAGGCGATTGTAAAATATCTCGAAGAAAAAAATATCGGCAAAAAGACCGTGAGCTACAAACTGCGGGACTGGGGCGTATCAAGGCAGAGATATTGGGGATGCCCAATACCGATAATTTACTGCGACCGTTGCGGCATCGTGCCTGCGCTGGAGAAAGATCTGCCGGTGATCTTGCCTGAGGATGTGAAGTTCACCGGCCAGGGGGCTTCGCCTCTGGCACAGTCGGAAAAATTTATAAAAGTGAAATGTCCCAAGTGCGGCAAAGAGGCTAAAAGAGAAACGGACACGATGGATACCTTTGTTGATTCGTCATGGTATTTTTTGAGATATGCCTCGCCGAAAGAGGGCAATGCCCCGTTTGACAAAGAGGCGGCGAAATACTGGATGCCGGTTGACCAATATATCGGCGGCGTTGAACATGCGGTGCTGCATCTGCTCTATTCCAGGTTTTTTACCAAGGCCATCCGCGACCTTGGGCTGATAGATTTTGACGAGCCCTTTTTAAACCTCCTCACGCAAGGCATGGTGTGCAAAGAGACATATAGCTGCTCTCTTCATGGATACTTATTTCCCGAGGAAGTGGCTGATAATCATCTCTGCAAACGCTGCCTTGATGAGGTTGCTGCAGAGTCGCAAGCGCTTACGGTGACAATCGGACGAACAGAAAAGATGTCCAAATCAAAGAAAAATGTGGTTGACCCAGATTCCCTTATTAACACTTATGGCGCTGACACAGCCAGGCTCTTTTCCCTTTTCGCTGCGCCGCCTGAAAAAGATTTGGAGTGGAGCGATGAAGGGGTGGAAGGGGCGTCCCGGTTTTTGAACAGGGTGTGGAGGCTGGTAACAGAAGTCAGAAGTCAGGAGTCAGGAGTCAGGAGTGATTCGGAACTTAATTATGAGATGAACAAAGTCATAAAAAAAGTTACCGAGGATATGGAGAGGTTTCACTTCAACACAGCCATTGCCGCGCTTATGGAGTATGTGAATTCTTTGTATAAATATAAAGATAAGCCATCAGCTATCAGCTATCAGCCATCAGCTTTTTTAAACGCCGTTGAAACCCTGCTCATCCTCCTCTCTCCCTTTGCGCCGCATCTGTGCGAAGAGCTGTGGAGCGGCATGGCATGCCATGCCCCAACCGGCAAGAAAGAAAGCATCCTCAAAACCCCCTGGCCGTCTTATGATGAGTCAGCCCTGAAAAAAGAAGAGGCGCTGGTTGTGGTGCAGATAAACGGCAAGGTCAGAGGCCGCATCAGCGTGCCTGTGGATATATCGCAGGAAGATGTGGAAAAGATCGCGCTTGCGGATAAGAAGGTTGCTGAATGGCTTGCCGGGAAAGAAATAAAAAAGATGGTGTATGTGAAAAATAAGATTTTGAATGTGGTGGCGGGGTAAGGGAAAAAATAATGGAAAGGCGGACCATCTCAATGCGTATTTTTCTAATAGCAATTGCGCTGCTTACATTGTTTGCATCTGCAGCGCGGACTGAAACCGGCGCCCCTGTTGTCCGTACAACACTGAAAAACGGCCTGCGTGTGGTCATAATTCAGAACACCCTTGCGCCTGTGGTAACAACAGAGGTTAATTATCTTGTCGGCTCCAATGAAGCCCCATCAGGGTTTCCCGGTATGGCTCATGCCCAGGAGCATATGATGTTTCGCGGCAGCCCTGGCCTGTCAGCAGACCAGCTCTCCAGCATCATCGCTGCTATGGGCGGTAAATTCAATGCCGACACCCAGCAGACTGTAACTCAATATTTTCTCACAGTCCCGTCTGACGACCTTGATGTCGCGCTGCACATCGAGGCGACCCGGATGCGCGGCGCCCTTGATACGCAAAAACTCTGGCAGCAGGAACGGGGGGCTATTGAGCAGGAGGTAGCGCAGGACCTCTCTGATCCCCAGTATGTCTTCTACACTAAACTGCTTGCAGAGATGTTTGCAGGCACTCCTTATGCCCATGATGCGCTCGGCACACGCGCCTCCTTCGATAAAACTACAGTCGCAATGCTCAAGAAGTTCTATAGCGCATGGTATAAACCGAGCAACGCAATTCTGATAATAGCGGGCAATGTTGATCCGTATCAAACGCTTGCAAAGGTGAAGCAGTTATTTGAAGGGATTCCATCGCATCCGGCGCCACCCAGGCCAGAGATTCAACTACAACCGCTGAAGGCCGCAACTATTCAACTTGAAACCGATCTGCCTTACGGGTTGGCTGTTGTTGCCTATCGACTGCCAGGATATGACAGTCCGGATTATGCAGCCGGGCAAGTCCTGGCGGATGTACTGGACAGCCAGCGGGCAAACCTGTATGCGCTGGTGACTGAAGGGAAGGCGCTGTCTGCGGATTTCAGCATAGATGCGTTTCCAAAAGCTGCGATCGGCTATGCAACAGCCGCATTTCCACAAGGTGGGGATGGCTTTGCCTTAATCTCCACGCTAAAGGATGTCATAGCTAACTACCTAAACAATGGCGTCCCTGCTGACCTGGTGGAGGCTGCAAAGCGCCATGAGGTTGCAGATGCTGAATTCCAGAAGAATTCTGTTGAGGGACTTGATGCTTTATGGTCGCAGGCGCTTGCAGTTGAAGGACGCAATTCTCCCGACGATGATATCAACGCTATCAGGAAGGTAACTGCTGCGGATGTGAATCGCGTCGCAATGCAATACCTCATCAACGATACAGCGACAGCTGCCGTTTTAACGCCGCGACCCTCTGGCAAGGCGGTTTCCTCGAAAGGCTTCCATGGCAGGGAATCGTTCGCTCCGAAGAGGACAAGGCATGTCAAGCTGCCCGGATGGGCGAAAAAGGCTATATCCTTACTACGCATCCCGGACTCGACAGTGAATCCCGCCGTCACAGTGCTGCCTAACGGCCTGCGCCTCATCGTCCAGCCCGAGACAATCAGCCATACAATAAGCGTTTACGGAGGTGTAAAGAACAACCCTGACCTCGAAACGCCGAAGGGAAAGAAAGGAGCCGCTGAGATACTCAACAGCCTCTTCTCCTACGGCACGACCCGTCTGAATCGGCTGGACTTCCAGAAGGCGCTGGATGACATTGCCGCCAACGAGTCAGCCGGGACAAGCTTTTCGCTCCAGGTCCTTGCAGGGCATTTCGACAGGGGCATGCAGCTCCTTGCTGACAACCTTCTGCACCCTGCCCTGCCAGAAGACGCATTTAAAGTTGTTCAGAAGGAGACAACCGCCGCAGTGGCCGGGCAGCTGCAAAGTCCGGCCTATCGCTCCATGCGTGCGCTCCGCAAGGCGCTCTATCCCGAAGGCGACCCGGCGCTGCGCCAGTCCACGCCGTCTACTGTGTCATCCCTTACGCCCGATGACATCAAGGCCTATTACAACAAGGTATTCAGACCAGACATGACTACCATCGTTGTCATCGGGCAGGTGACTCCGGAGGAGGCGAAGTCAGTCATCGAAAAATATTTCGGGGAATGGAAGGCCGCTGGAGCCAAACCTGAAACCGAACTTCCGCCAGTGCCGCACAACAAACCGTCCTTGTCTGTTGTGCCTGATAAAAGCCGGGTGCAGGTTGAGGTGACACTCGCAGAAACGCTCGGGCTTACGCGTCTCAACCCTGACTACTACATCCTGCAGGTCGGCACCCATGTGCTGTCAGGCGCCTTTTATGCAACCCGTCTTTACCGAGACCTGCGTGAGGAGACAGGCCTTGTCTACGCTGTTGAAGCCTTCCTCAATGTCGGCAAGACCCGCTCAACCTATGGGGTATTCTATGCCTGCGACCCGCAGAATGTGTCAAAGGCACGCGCCATCGTGGAGCGAGACATCCGCGAGATGCAAACAAAATTAGTTATCCCTGTTGAACTGCAACGGGCTAAGGCGCTGCTAATCAGGCAGATTCCGCTTTCCGAATCAAGCGTTGACAGCATTGGAGGAATGTTAATGCATTTTTCGCTTGAAGGCCTGCCGCTTGATGAACCGCTCCGCGCGGCAAGACATTACCTTAAAATCACAGCCCCACAGGTACGGGCGGCATTTGCCAGGTGGATACGGCCAGAAGGCTTTGTCCAGGTTACACTCGGCCCAAGCCCGGAGTAGCTGCGGAGAATTATGCCTTGACGGGAAACTGGGCACAGGCTGTGTCAACAGATCGCTCAGGGCATAAAAAAGCAGATTGCCCCTTTTCCTGGACAGATTTTATCCGGCCACAAGAAATATTATGATGAGGGCAATTCCTGTTGTCAAATGAGCGGCAATGGCAGCTTTTATGGAAGGGATCAATTCTTTAAACCTGTCATAATTTTTAAACAACCCCTGCGCAGCCTTTATGCCTAATACCCCTGCGATAGCGGCCAGAAGAGTTGTTGCAGGCAGAACATTCAATATAACCCCAAGGATAATGCCGGCATAAGCTCCGGAAACAAGCAGAGCGAAGCCCCATCTTGCTTTTTCCTTTCCAAGCCGCGCCACAAGATGATTTTTTCCAACAGCCTTATCAGCGTCATAATCAGGGAATTCGTTTATATACAGAATTGCCGCTATTAAAAATGCAAGCGGCAAAGAGGCAAATACAGCGCCAATAGAAATACTCTGTGTCTGGACATAATATGAACCGACAACCGACAGAACGCCGAAGTTGAGGCCGACCAGAAATTCCCCTAATCCCCTGGCTACAAGAAAAAAAGGCGGGGCTGTATAAAAATAGCCAGAGGCAAGCCCTATGCAGCCGATTAAGAGAAGCCAAAAACCCCTTTCATACGCAAGATAAAGGCCTATGACACTTCCCATCGTTAGAAGCGCACTGCCCAGAAAATATGTCTCTTTCGGTGTCATAATCTTATTCTGTATCATCCTGCTTCCGCCTGTAAATGGAGTAAGCCCTGTGGAGTTTATATTATCCGCGCCATTGAGATAATCAAAGTAGTCATTCAACACATTTATGCCTGCATGATAAAAGATAGCCGCGAGGAGGGATAGAAGAAAATAATCTAAAAAGAATATCTTGTGTTCATGCCATGCAACCGCTGCCCCCAGGCCAACAGGAAGTATGATGGCGGTGAAAAATTGAGGACGGGTAGCGAGAAAATAGATTTTGAGTGTTGACATGGACGATTGTAACTCAAACCTTAAGGCTTGATTCTCAAGGCTAAAGCCTTGAGCTACGACAGCCTCTCTCCTTTTATTAAATCTTTATATGATTCTCTATCTCTTATTATCTTAAATTTATTTCCGGTTACCATCACCTCAACAGCCCGCGGTCTTGAATTGTAATTGCTTGACATGGAAAATCCATAAGCGCCTGCGCTCATTATTGCCATCAGGTCGCCGGATTTGAACGGAGGAAGCTCCCTGTCTTTTGCAAAGAAATCGCCTGATTCGCAAATCGGACCTACCACATCGGCGATAATCTCTTTGCCGGAATTTTTCCTGACAGGTTTTATTGCATGGTAAGAGTCGTAAAGGCTCGGCCTTGCCAGATCGTTCATGGCAGCGTCAGTGATGATGAAATTCTTCTCAGTCCCCTGTTTTGTGTATAAAACCTTTGCAACCAGTATTCCCGCATTTCCCACCATGACCCTGCCCGGCTCGAATATTAGCGTTACATCAAGTCCCTTTGTTTCGCTTATGACCGCCTTGCCATATTTGCTCGGATGCGGCGCATCTTCGTCTTTGTAGGTTATTCCGAGTCCGCCGCCCATGTCCAAATATTTGACATCAATCCCTTCTTTGCGAAGCGTTGCGATAATATTTTTCGTCTTTTTCAGCGCATCAACAAACGGCGAAATCTGCGTAAGCTGAGAACCGATGTGGCAGTCAACGCCGATGGGAACAAGGTTTTTCAGATTGTTCTTCGCGAAGATATATTCTTTGATCGCCTGTTCCGTTGCTATGCCGAATTTATTTTTCTTGAGCCCTGTCGAGATATACGGATGCGTCTTGGCGTCAACATTCGGATTTACCCGGACGGCAAAACTTGCTTTTTTCTTGAGTCTGCCGGCAATTTTATTGATTGTCCGCAGTTCCTCAGGCGATTCTACATTGAACATGAGAATGCCGGTCTTGAGCGCATACTCAATTTCATCTTCTCGTTTTCCAACGCCGGAATAGACAATCTTTTTCGGATTCGCCCCGGCCTTCAATGCCCTGAAAAGTTCTCCGCCTGAAACAATATCAACCCCGCTCCCTTGCTTGATAAAGGTATTCAGCACCGCGATATTTGAATTCGCCTTCACCGAATAACAAATCAGATGCGGCACGCTTTCAAACGCCTCGTCAAATGCCGCATAATGCCGCGTCAGCGTCTTTTGGCTGTAAACATAGCACGGCGTGCCGACCTCCTTTGCAATCTTTTCTACGGCTATGTCCTCGGCGTAAAATTTATTTTTCTTGTAGGTGAAAAAGTGCATGGTTTGTGATTCCTCCTGTCAAAAATGTATGGAATGCCAGATATTTAAATTCCGGCTGAACGAATTATTGGAAATGATTAGAGTAAGTTCAAAAAATCTTCAACAGTTATTTCCGCATCTCTTAAGAGTTTACGCAACAAACCCTTACCGAGCATTGCATGATTTGGGATAGTCAGAGGTTGTTTGCCTTTGTTTGTTTTATGACGCATTCTGATATGGCTGCCTTTTTGACGAATTATTTGATAATCCAACTTCTCGAACGCTTTTATAGCCGCTTTTGCGGATATTAAAGGCAGCTTAGGCATAGGATAAAGTGGAGAAGATTAACTCTTGAGGATGAAAGTTTTTAAGGGCTTCTTTATTTTCTTTTTCTTCAAGACACAAATCTATTACTTCTCTTATATTTTCCAAAGCCTCATCTATGGTTTTGCCCTGGGTATAACAACCGCTAAAGACAGGGCATTCTACAACATAGAAGCCGTCTTCATCTTTTTCAATCAAAATAGGCAATTGATAATGTTTTTTCATTTCTCACCTCTATTTAATAACATCATTTTATGGTTTAAATTTCAAGACAAATCTTGCTTGCCTAACGCGGCAGCTGAGCCACTGCGAAGCAGTCGGTGTGGAACGAATTGGTTGGCACTTTGTCAGTTCGTGTCGCTCTACACGACCACAGACTGTTACTTCAATGGCCATATATTTGTAGCAAACTCCAAACAGGATTTGTCCCACGAGTTAACTTTTTCCAAGGCATTCTCTAGTAACTGCGGCAGTTCAGCTTTTAGCTCCTCAGGAGTTAAACCCACTCGTAAGTTCTCTTGTTTCCAGTATCTCTTTAACCAGCGATCCTGTGATGCACATAACCAGACGCGAAATCTTAACGGTTCTTCTCTCTCAAGATATACCTGAATTAGGCGGCGGACACCTCTGCCCCACTTTAGTGAGCGTTCGGGACAATCGTGATAATTCTTCGACTGCTTGAGTCCATGATTACGTGCAAAAGCGGTTATTAGAGGATCAACCTCAATAAGCGGTTGTTTCATGTGTGCCCATTGTGCCTTGGAGTTGTTATGTCCGTTAGATGGAGTCATTTTTACTTTATTGCCTCACACGAATTATTCGGATTCCCTATGCTCCCTTTTCCCAATAGTCCATCGTAACCCTATATGCCTTTGCCAGATATTCTTCGCACGTTTTCAATATATCTTTCGCGTAATTCAAATCTTCTTCCGCGACATCCTCATCAATATGACTTTCAAAATCATAATCACCCGTTTGTCTTTCATGGTAAAGTTTCTCTATCATTTTCGTAAATGAGGCAGGGAAGGTTTTTGTTTTGACAAATTCGCGGTTAAAGGCGCCGATGGTCTGACCGTGGGATGAAAAATGCAGCCCTTTTGACAGCAATGCCGCTGAGATTGTGTGATAAACAGCATAGTATGCGCGAGAAACAGTATCATCGTATCTCTCATTATCAAAATCTATTTGGGCGGTTTTCAGTTTTTCGCGAGCCTTTGCAAGCATCATCGCAATAACGGTAATATCCCCGCTTGCTTTCATAACTCAACGCCCTCTTTCAATATATTAAGCCCTATGGGAAATCGCTTTTTCCGCTCCCACTCTTTTTCATCGCAAACGATGCAGGCAATCAAGGCATAATATTTATTCATTATTTCAACGGACGCATCAAGAACTATCTCCTGAATATCCTTCTCTCTCTTGTCTACAATGAGCAGAAAATCATAATCCGAACCTTCTTTGAAATCGCCTCTTGCATGAGAACCAAACAAGATTATTTTTTTCAAATGCGGTTTCAATTTATTTTTTACAATATCCGTAAATCCGATGGATATTTCGTCAATGTTATGTTTCTTCATGTTTTTCTTCCTTTATGGTCTTGTCACATTTTTCTGCGGTTATTTTACCCATATTGCTACAGTTCCATAACCTTAAGCCCCGTATATTTTGCCGCCAGATTGAAATGTTTATCGGAATGTATAAGTGTGCATTGATAGCGCGTTGCAATGGTTGATATGAGTATATCCGCTATAGGTATATTGACGCCGGCCTTCTTCAGTTTGTAAGCGGTCTGCCATGCCGTTTCCCATACATTGCGGTCTGTTGGAAGATGAGGAAGCGCAAGAAAATCTTCGTAAAGCATGGCATATTCCTTGTCGGATTTTGCGCCTCTCAATATTTCCATGATGATTATCTCGGAAGTATATGCCCTGTCTTCCAACACAAGAGAACTGACGCGATCCTTCACTGCGGAATCCAAGCCGCGAAGATACTTGACCCAAATGGTAGTATCAATAAGAAACTTTTCAGAGCTCATCTTTTCTCAGCCTTTCAATATCTTTCAGGGTGGTATCTATGGGCGATGTTCCGTAAAGACTCAAAAGATGCTCAAGCCTCTTTTTTCGTATGAGTTCCTTCAACGATAAATTCAACAGCTCTTTTTTTGTTTTAATGGCGGTAAGTTTTTTTGCCTCTTCCACAAGCCTATCGTCTATGTCTATTGTAGCCCTCATTACGTGCCTCCTTTCAACACATTATAAAATAATATTATATGCGTGTCAAATGCACATAAAATTTACCTTTGCCATGCAGCCTCCTGCGGAGGCTTTGGCGGCGCCTTTTTGCCGCAACCCGGTAAGACAGTAAGCAGTGAACAGTAAGCAGTAAACAGTAAACCATAAACAACAAACCGTTTTAATTTGCTGATAACTGGTAACTGATAACTGATAACTGATTTCTTCATCTCATTTCCCTCTCAATCTCTCCCAACCTCTTCTTCACCGTCTCCAATGCCGTTCCGCCCTTTGTTTTCCTGCTGTTGACGGAAGCCTCTACGGAAATTACTTTTCTAATATCTTTATCAAACGTCTTTGAAAAACCTTTCCATTCATCAATGGATAAATCCTCAAGCCCTTGCGATGTCTTGATGCAGTAGGCAACAACTCTGCCGATAATATGATGACACTCCCTGAACGGCATCCCTTTTTTCACGAGATAATCCGCCGCATCCGTGGCAGTCAGAAATCCTCCCTGTGCGGCTTCCCGCATGTTGTCTTTATTTACCTTCATCGTTGCCAGCATCGGAGAAAAAATCTTAAGGCAGTCTTTTACCGTATCTATGCTATCAAACAAAGCCTCTTTGTCTTCCTGCATGTCTTTGTTATACGCAAGAGGGAGCGATTTCATTACCGTCAGCAAAGCCATGAGATTGCCGTAAACCCTGCCGGTCTTGCCCCGCACGAGTTCAGGCACATCGGGATTTTTCTTCTGCGGCATGATAGATGAGCCGGTGGAAAATGCGTCCGAGAGTTCAACAAAGCCAAACTCCTGCGAAGACCACAAAATAAGTTCTTCACTGAATCTGGAGAGGTGCATCATCAGGATTGAGGCCGCGCTGCAAAACTCTATGCAAAAATCCCTGTCGCTTACGCTATCAAGGCTGTTATCAGTCGGTTTTACAAATCCCAACTCCTTTGCCACAAAATCTCTGTCCAACGGATACGGACTTCCCGCCAGCGCACCCGCGCCGAGCGGCATGACATTCACGCGCGTCCGGCAATCCGCCAGTCTCTCATAATCCCGCTTGAGCATTTCATAATACGCAAGGAGATGATGGCTGAATAAAATAGGCTGCGCCCTCTGAAGATGCGTGTATCCGGGCATGATGCAGTCAAGATTTTTCTTTGCAACATCAACCAATGTCTTTTGCAAATTTTTTATTAAATTCTGAATCTTTTTAATCTTATCCCTGAGATACAACCGCACATCAAGCGCAACCTGATCGTTTCTGCTCCGCGCAGTATGCAGCTTTCCGCCGACCTGTCCGATTTTCTCAATCAGCCTTTTTTCAATTGCCATGTGAATGTCTTCTAAATCAGGGGTGCATTGAAACTTAGCGGCATCAATCTCCTTTTCAATTGCCTTGAGTCCGGAGACAACCCTATCCGCCTCTTTCCTGCTGATAATCCCGACCTTTGCCAGCATCCGCGCATGGGCGATGGAACCCATGATGTCATGCCTGTAGAGCCGCTTGTCAAATGCGATGGAGGCATTGAACTCTTCAACGAGCTTATCCGTTGCCTGCGTAAAACGGCCTGACCATGGTTTGGATGAAATGGTTTGTTTTTTCATATAGAAACCTCTTTTATATGTCAAAACCTTGTTTTGTCAAATATTGTGATACTGAAACAATAAAATGCTCTGCCTCTATGAGCAGTTCGTTAGCCTCTTCTTCGGTAACGGTAAATGTGAATTCGTAGTCTCCAATCTGTCGTTTTTCAAATGCACGGGTAAGGGTTTTGCTAAAATCCTTTGTAAAGATGCCGGTCTTTACAAACTGTTCTCCAAAGGCAGATAGAACCGCCTTATGACTTGAAAAGGACATCTCTTTAGTAAGAAGCAATGCCTCGGCAGCATAAAACATAGCATAGTAAGCGCGAGAAACGGCAGATTCATAGTCCTTATCCTCAATGAGAAGTTTTGCAGACTTAATATATCTTTGAAAGCGAGCCAATAGATTTTTAATTTCTCTCATATACTTATTCCTTCTGCATGAACATTCAAGAGCAGAGGACTCTTCACTGATTGCATGGAATCTTCAGATAAAGGATAAATGGATATGAGCGTATTATATTTTAAACCTAAGTCTGTTATTATATCCAGCATACAATCAATTTCACGACCAGGCACAACATTGCCTTTTAAAACAACAACAACATCAATATCCGAATCTTCTCCTGCCTCTCCCCTTGCATAAGAGCCATAGAGAATAATGGAGACGAGCCTGTTTTGATAGAGCTGTTTCAACCCCTGTTTCAATTCTTGGAGAATGTTTTCTATATTCTTTTCATCAAGCCTTTTCGTTGCCTGCGTAAAACGGCCTGACCATAGTTTGGATGTCATTTTCCCAACCCCTCCTTTATCGCCCCTGCCAATAGCGGCACCATTATCTCGTGATGGCCGGTTAAAGTATATCCTTTGCCGCCTTCTTTTGTCGGCCTTCTCACAACATTGGTTAATGGCCGATAGTGTTGGATAAAGTCCATATTGACTGTTGTAAAGTTTTCAACTGTATAGCCAAGGTTTCTCACAAGGGTGAGCGCCTTTAAAAATACCTCCGGCAGCAAAACAGCAGAGCCGATGTTGAGATAAACGCCTCCTTCAAGAGCTGCCACAACCCCTGCAAATAATTTAAAGTCCCTGTGGCTCCCCTCCCCTGTTGCACTGCCATCCATCTGAGGATGGATATGGATTATATCCGTGCCAACAGCAACGTGCACAGTTACCGGGATGTCAAGTCTTGCGCCTGCTGCGAGGATGCTTAAATCTTTATATGGATATTTTGACTTGTTTATCATCTCTCCAACAGATTTTCCAATACCCCAGCCCTTTTTAACACCGCTTTTTATGGCGCCATTTAATAATTTCCCTGTCTCCTCTGCCATGCCGAATTTACCCTTGCCGATCTCAGCGTCCACATCCTCGCTGGTTATCCCTGCATAGGCAATCTCAAAGTCATGGACAATGCATGCGCCGTTTATTGCAATTGCGCTTATTATTCCCCGCTCCATCAAATCTATAATAACAGGCGACAATCCCACTTTTATCACATGGGCGCCGATGCCAACGGCAACGGTTTTATTATTCTTATGCGCGGCAATAACAGCAGACGCAATCTGTTTTAAGTTCTGCGCTGCGAGGATAGTGGGGAGTGAATTCAAAAAGTCTTCAAAGGCATCGCCCTTATTGAATGGCTTTGCAAAATCGCTGACGCTGACCTTGCTTTTTCTGTCTTTAATGGAATATGTCTTGAGCTTAGATGACGAGGCTGGTTTAAATTTCATTCCTGTTCCTTACCCATTGATTGAAAGATGATATGATCTACCAGCTCGCAGATTATATGGCCAACCGTAATATGAACCTCCTGAATCCTGGCGGTAACATCAGAATCCACATTCAGGAGTATGTCCACCATCTTGGCCATCTTGCCGCCGCCTTTGCCGGTTAAACCGATGATCTTTATCCCCATATCCCGCGCCACCTTTGCCGCCATAATGACATTCTTTGAGTCGCCGCTTGTAGATATGGCCAGCAAAACATCTCCCTCTTTGCCGATCGCCTTTATCTGTTTTGAAAATATCTGCTCAAAGCTGTAATCATTTCCAATGCTGGTGATAACGGAGGTATCCGTAGAAAGGGCGACCGCTGGCAGCGGCGGCCTTTCAATCACAAATCTATTGACAAACTCTGCCGCAAGGTGCTGGCTGTCTGCGGCGCTACCGCCGTTCCCGCAGATAAGGAGCTTGTTGCCGGCCTTAAAGGCGTCGGCAATAATCTCCGCCGCCTGAATAACCGGCGCCATGGTTTGTTTGAAAAAGGTCTCCTTGACATGTATACTTTCCTTATAACTTTTTATGATAGTTTCTTTCATTTCACCCCCAAAGACTGAAAAAATAATATCTTCTAACCCAAGGGGTGTCAAGGGAATAATAAAATAGGGTAATGTAAAATCTTCTGTGTAATTTTGAAATAAGCAACAAAAAAGGCCGTGATTTCTCACGGCCTTTTTACCTTCTTTTTTACGCCTTTTATCTCTACCCCACAAACGAACAGCTGCTCGCAGGCGTCCTTGTGTCCATGTTTCTGCCGCGGTTTATGTGGTCGTCTATCTCCGCTGCGCAGCCGATCATCCTGCCAAAGAGAAAGGTGGTAAATGCAGCGGTCTCGACCTCTTTTTCCGAAATCTTCCCTGCCTTGAACGGCTCCCACACCATCTTCAAAAGTATTACTGCAATGACCGCGTCAATATTCACGCAGTAAACATTTTCGCTCACCTTGTTGTCAAACAGGGTTTGAACAAGGTTATGGTAGAAATCAAAAAACACATTGTATATCCCTTTTTCCTCAAACAGGCTGTTGACAAACCGCTCTCTCGGATCATAATTCACTGCCTTGCCTTTGAACACAGGGTGATTGACGCACGGCACCTTCATATATTCAATGTTTCCTGCGGCCTTTTCCTTTGCCTTGTATTTGCCGTACCACTTTGCGTATTCATCTGCGATTGCCTTGAGATTCAGGCCGTGCTTCTTGTCTGCCGGTGATTTTAAATTCTTGTCCTTGAACCTGTCAATCAAAAATGCAATGGCCTCGTATCCGTTTCCGCCGTGGGCAAAACCGGTGTGCGTGAGGAAGCCGATGAACGCCTTGTTGATTTGAACCCTTGTGGGGTCTTCGGGGCCGTCAGCGCTTACTCCGCCTTTGCACCCCTGCGCAGAGATGGTGCCGGGGCCGTTGGAGATAAGAAGTCCGAGCAGCATGGAAAACTCAAAGAGTTCATCTGCCGTGGGCTTACGGCCAATAAGCGCAAGGAACGCAGTCTCTGTAAAACTCCACTTCTCAATTATCTCTTGACTGCGGACGCCGCAGAATTTGTCTTTTTCATGTTTGGAAGAATCAACGCTTGCCGCAACGAATGCCGAAAATATCCTTGAATACCACGGCAGATTGATGATGGTTGACTTGGATATTTTCCTCCGCATGAGCGCGCTCCAGCCGAGCGTCATCCATATCGCTGCGAGAAGCGCGTCAGACGAAGGTTTCCCTCCGGCAGCCTCTTTGACGAATTTTATGAATACGGATTTATCGCCTTCGGATTGCGGAATGCGGATTGCGGAATGCGGAGTTTTTTCCGTAAAGAGTTCTTTCTGCTCCGCAGTTAATCCTTTTAATATTTTCGCAGAGTCAAACTTGTCCGTTGCGTTCTGCAAACCGCTGTGCTGGAATAATTCCAGCAGCAGAGAAGCCTCATTGACGGCATGCTTCACCCTTCCTTTGCCAATAATCGCTATGGCTGAGGCGAGCGCAGTGTTGGGAGAACTCTCGGCCTCGCGCGCCGCATCCGCGGCAATAAGCGCGGCGTCTCCGTGCATATTCACATAAACGTTGAACGCAAGATTCGCAAGGGTTCTGCCGTATTCGTCCGGGTAATCCTTGATAAGCGAAAATACGAGATTTTCTTCCAGCGATTTCTTCGAACAATCGAGCAGAGACACATTGTAAACCTTGGTCAACTGCGTCTTTGCGTCCATCATGGTCGCGCCGCTTGCGTCTTTCATGCTCTGGCGCGGATACTGCGCCCCGAGCTGCTTGGATATAATCTCTATCTGCTCCGCATAAGGCTCAATCGCCTTTACCACCAGCGCATCCAATTCTTTCGGCAGTTTCAGGCCCTGGCTGTTTCCGAACCAGCACTTGAGCGAAAGGTCTCCCTTTGGCTCAAAATCTGGCTTTATCTTGTTCAACTCCATGACCTTGGTAAGCGCATCGGGGATGTGCGCGATATTCGTGACCACCGCGCCCTTTTTGCTGAACACGGGATTTTCCGGCGTATAAATATCTTTCACGCCGAAATAATCCATGAACCATTTTTCCTTTGCCCGCGCGTCATCGCCCGAACCCGCGAGCGATCCAGCGTGTCCGCACGCCTTGGTGAGCTTGGCCTTCCAGCGTCCCACCACGCACGCAACCGTGGGCTTGTTTATCTCAAGGCCGTGTTCATAATAGCCGCCCGGTTCGGCATAGATTATCGCCCCCTTGCTCCGGTCGTCATTGTCAAGGGCGTGGAAAAATTCTGCGGGTGAAAAATGGATATACACATCCTTGCCGCTGGATATGGAGGTTGTTGTGCCCCAGCCTTTGGTAAGGAGATAGGTAGCGATAGTTGTGGTAAAGTTGCCTGAATTGGAAAATATGGCAATGGAGCCTTTGACCAAAGACTCTTCCGGCTTATTACCGCCGAGCGCGCCGCCGATCCTAACCTTGTTCCATGCGTCGGCCACGCCGAGGCAGTTTCCGCCGAACACGTCAATGCCGTTGGCCTGACAAATCGCGCGGATGGTTCGCGCATCCTTGATCGAGACCTTTTCCGTGAGGATAATCACCTTTTTCAAATCGGGATTTTGCCGCACCACCTCGGCAACGCCGTCTTTTACGCCTGACGGCGGAAGATAGATGACCGCAGTGTTGAATTTGAGACCTTTAGCCCGCGCCTCTTTTATCGAATTGTAAACCGGAATGGGTCCAAGCTTTGTCTCCAGCGCCTGCCCCGACCTGCCCGGGCCTGTGCCGAACACAACATTGCCGCCGGAATATTCATGGCTCGTCGGCGTGACCGCCTTGCTCTCATTGCCGAGGATATTCAGCACACATACCTTGTCATCCTTGGTTGCCAACTCTGCAAGGGAATTAACCCCTACATAATAGGGAAATTTTTTGACGCCTGCTTTGTGCATAATAAATCTCCTTGATATAAAGTATTGCCAAAACCCGATACGGTTTGTAAAGTTTAGCGCCGGAAAAACGAACGCCTTTATATCACGCTGTTTTGATCTCCAACCCTGTTTTCCTTATTTCGTATATCAAAGGAATCCATGTATCGTTTTTGTATGACTCCACCGATAAAGGGACCGGCTCAATCCGCGGATCAACCTCGCCGGCAATCTCAAAAAGTTTGACCCCTTCCCGAAAACTGTCTTTTCCGAAATCGGGAGACACTACCGCAACATCTATATCGCTGTATTTACGCGCCGTGCCGGAAGCCCTCGATCCGTAAAGAATCACCTTGGATATTCTGATTCTCCGCTGCCTTATTTTTTTGGCGAATCCCTTGATTGCCTCTACAATTTCCCTTTCAACCATGCAAAGACCTCTCTTATTTCCTGCATCTTTTTGCCGGTAAATTCTTTGGTGCATTTTTTGTAAAACTTATTTCGTTCGTTCGTTCGGGTATCTGGCCTCAAAATGAAATTCCATAAATCTCGCCAGACTTTTCAATACCTTTTTGGGCATTGCTATACCCGACTTTTCAGCCAGCAACGACAAGGAATGTGAATACGGCGCATGTTCCCGCGTGTTTTTAAGCGCCAATGCCTTGAGAAGTTTTTCCACCGCAAGATGCCCCATGAATAATGCGTAAGGAAACTTCTCTTTTTCGTATAAAGCCGTCACAACACTCATGTCATATTCTGCGCCATCAAGCCAATACTGCACAGTCTTTTCAACATCAAAAGGTATGCTCTTTTTTCGTTCTCTCATGGGTTGATGCTGCAAAGTCAAATCCCCATCTTCTCCTTCAACTGCTTCTTCCCCTCTTTCTCCATCCACTCATCGGTTTTGAGCGCATAGTTCACCACCTCGGACATGGCGCTGTCAAAGCCGAAAAATCTATAGGGCAGACCGAGGGATTCAACCGTGTCTTTCATATACGCCATGCCGCGGATCAGGTTCGGGCCGCCTCTGCCCACGACCACATAGATTGGCTTCGGCCCATAAGTTTGGAAATACCAGCGCAGCGCGTCCGCCATTGCGCGAAAGGTTTCGTAAATATCCGTGTTGTTCGCCTTGCCGCCGATAATGAAAAGCACATTTGACTGGCCAAGCCAATATTTGAACACAATCTTGGAAATCTCCAGCATCTTTGTGTATGGCGGATTGCCGCCGAAATCGGATGAGATGGTTGCCCGCTCTCCGAGCAGTTCCGTAACCAGCGCATTTGCGCCGCCGCCGAAGGTGGGCGCGGTGATGGTGCCTTTCTCGTTTATCACGAACACATCGCTCTGTCCCTGATAGGTGCGAAGTTGATTTATCTCCTGCTCGAATTCGGAATAATCGGATGCGAAGAGGTGCGCCGGAAGATCAAGCCGCTTCCACGCCGGGTCGTCTATATCAAATGAGCATTTGAAATCACACGCAACAGGGATGAGCCTTCCTGCATTATCCTGAAACATTCTGATAGGATTCAGTTCCAGCACATTCATGCCGTAATTGTTATAGAGCGTCCAGAGTTTGGGAAGATGCTGAACAAGAGGGCTTATGATCTCGCTCGGCGCGCCGAGTTCCTCCAGCGCATTTGCGATATGAAACGATTTGAGGCCCGTGAGCGGGTCAAACGGAATCTCTTTTATTTTATCCTTGCCGAGTTCCTCAATATCCACGCCGCCGTGATGCGTGATGGTCATGGTCGGGGCGCGAAATACCGTGCTTTCGGACAGGGAAAAGTAAACCTCGTGCTTTGCAGGAACGCCGCCCTCAAAGGTAACGCCGTCCGCCTTTGAAGTTCCGGCAGGGTGCTTCGCGAAATAGAGCCGCTCTTTTTCCTGAAGCGCAGCGGTTATGTCGCTTGCCTTGCCGATAAGGCCGGACTTGCCTTTTTTGCCCACGCCGCCTTTGAAAATGGGCTTTATAAAGACCTGCCCCTTTTTCTTGATCAGGTCTTTTATCTCGTCAACGCTGGCCTCAGGCCCAAGCACATCCGCGCACGGAAACTCAACCTTCTTTAATAATTTGCCGCCCCATAGTAAACCGGTAAGCTGCATAACTTCCTCCCATAAAAGATTTACGATTACTCACCGGCGCACCGTTTTTGTGCGCCCTGTATATTGATTCGTTAGAAGATTTTTATCTGTACGTTAATGGATATTTTTCCGGATTATCTAAAATTTCCGTGGATAAATCCACATCCAATTTTGGCCAGTATAAATGATGATTATGAATAACTTCCACGTCAATTATTGACGATACATTTGCATCTTTAAACCATGGATATTTATTAAAAGAAACAAAGTATTCTTTCTCTTTCAAAAATATCCAGAATCCATGTTCTGAAATATTAGTTATTAACGGTCTCATAATAGTAACAACATTCTTTTTATAGAAATCTGACTAACCAATTTTGTCATGCCCGAATGTTTATATCCCCGACAGAAACATTCGGGGACGCATCCAGCGTCTTTTGTGTTATTGAAGAAAATACAAAGACACTGGATTCCCGCTTAAAGATTGCGGGAATGACAGCGCGGAAGTTGATTTATGTTAATACTATTTTGAAACAGTTTGTATCTGATCAATATATTCTATTTGAATAGTAAGTAGGGTTCCTGTGTTGATGGGCTATACAGGTAATTAAAATATCATTTCCATCAAGCACATATAAAATCAAATAAGGGAACCGCTTAATGTTAATTCTTCTCGTATTGTCCCCAACTTTTGTCCATGCGTCCGGAGCTATGTTGATATAACTAACCGTATTTAAAAATGCATCGTAAAACTGTCCACCCAAACCCGGCATTTGGTCATTGTAATAATCAACCGCTTCTTCAAATTCTTTATCAGATGGCGGAACTAAAATAACATTCACTTTTTAATTCTCGCGCGAATCTGCTCAAGAGATATCCCTTGGACACGCCCTTCTTTATAAGCCTGATACCTGTTTTCAGATTCTTTCACCCATATTCTTTCTATTTGTTCATCTGTTTTATCCAAACTGTCCAAAATAATTTCAGCCAAATGAATTCTATCAATGACATTTAATTCCAATGCGCTTGTCGTTATTTCTTTGGTAAGCATTTGTCTTCCTCCTTATTCTTTCAACTCGTTGGGTTGATAAAACCAACCCAACCTACCTGCTTTATGCATCTGAAGGCGCCAATTCCGAAGATTTTTAAAATAATCTTCATCATTTTGTTTTCTTGGTTCAGAGATTGGAAAAGAATAATAAATCCTGATCGTTTTTCGTTCAAATAACAAGCGATAGAAATCGTCTAAGCTTTGTTTGACTGAGATTACATAATGAGGTAATGGTTTGCCAAAAACCTGTTCTAATTCATTAAGGTTGATAGAAGAAGATATGTTTTCTTTTCGGAGTAAATTATCAATAGATGGGAAGTGTTCTGGATTTACATAGAGATGTTTTGCAATTAGGTTGCAGGTGTGAATCTCACGAAGACGCCAAGACAAGATTGCAAACAAGCTACGGTCTTCTTCATTCATTCTAACCGCAGATTGTTGGTTTGTTTCAATTCTTCCTTTAATATCATAAATATCATCAATTATGGTAACTATGACACTTGGCTGTAAAGTCGTTAGAATGTCCCAATCAACACATGAAAAAAACCGCTCCTTCCAAAGATAAACCACATGTAATGATAGGATAGGAAATAATGGGTTATCTTGTTTGATTTGCCTCTGAATTTTAAGAAAGGCTTGAAGCCAAATCTTATCACGGTCTTGATCATTTAATTGTTCAAAAAACGCCTCCGAACTACCACCAATATCCCATAACTCCTTTTCAATTGAATAAAATTTTGAAATCGGTTGTACGCGGCTAAGATGTTTCAATTTTTTGTTTGCGAGGTTGGACAAGTTATTTCCAACATCTTCGTGCGATGTGCCGTATTGTCCTGTAAGAAGAATTAAGCCTGGAATGCTCATGTTTTCTTGTTAAAATTTGTTAAGCTATAAACCAGTTATTTATAGCAATCTACAATAGTGCCTACAAAAATGCAATAGAAAAGCAAGATTTTCCAATGGCTGCCTAATGCGGAGTTAAGCCGTAGCCCCGTAGGGGCGTATCGGTCTTGAACTCCTTGTTCTCCCGAAGCGGAGCGAAGGGAAACAAGGAGTTCCGGCTTAACTCCGCATTCTCCCTGAGCGAAGCGAAGGGAGAACGCTCCGGTTCAGCGGCGGAGCGTAGCGCCGTCCGCTGCAACCGGTTGTTAGCCGACGTCACGTCGCAACGACGTGGGCGAAAAATGTCACCTCCAGTCATCGAGGACGTAGGCCCCGGGGCGGCTGAAGCCCGGATCGTTGGGCATGTGCATAGCGATCCCAAGAGTCTGGATTCGAAACCCCTGTCGCTGCATCTGCTCGTAGGCTTCCTGACGAGAGGTGTTCACCC
>JACQEJ010000082.1 GCA_016200645.1 Deltaproteobacteria bacterium
AAAGGTTATTGCAAATCCAAGCGATTCATTAAGCGTTATGCGCGTAATCAACACGCCTCCGCGCGGCATCGGAAAGACGACCGTTGACAGGGCTGCCGCATTGGGAACAGAGCGCGGCATGCCGCTTTTCGAAGCCTTTAAGCTGGCTATTGAAAGAGGCGTGCTGCCGCCGCATAAAGGGCAGAGTTTTATAAATCTGATTGGAAGATACGGCAGCAAGCTGCAAGCATTCCCCCTTAATAAAGGGGACAACAACCCCCTAAATCCCCCTTTGTTAAGGGGGACTAAGGGGGTTGTTCCTTGCCAGATTCATGAACTTGCAAAGGAATTGTTGGAAGAGAGCGGCTACATAAAGATGTGGGAGAATGAAAAAACAGAGGAGGCTGAGGCGCGTATTGAAAACCTGCACGAGCTTATATCGGCAATGAGGGATTTTGAAAAAGGCAGGGAGAGCGTCAGCCTTGCCGACTTTCTTGACCATGTGGCGCTTATCAGCGATATTGATGCGTATGAGGATGAACATAACAAGGTTACGCTTATGACGCTTCACGCAGCAAAGGGACTGGAATTTCCTGTTGTATTCATGGTGGGCATGGAAGAGGGGCTGTTTCCGCACTCAAGGTCTGTGAATGGAGACAACGATGATGAACTTGAGGAAGAAAGGCGGCTTTGTTATGTGGGCATGACAAGGGCGATGAAGAAGTTGTTTTTGTTTGGCGCAAGAGAGAGGACTATCTATGGCGAATCAAGATTTCAGGGGCAGTCAAGATTTATAGACGAAATAAACCCCAACTATGTGGAGATAATAGGTCCGGCAGAGCAGTCCGGGGTCAGGAGTTCGGGGTTCGGAGCAGAAAGCCATAAATCTCAGGAAGATTGGAAAGAGCCAAGGGTAATATATGACGACCCTGCGGAAAACGACCCTTGGAAAATAGGCATGAAGATAAAACATCCAAGCTTCGGCATCGGGATTATAAAGGCAAAGGAAGGTGTTGGCGAGGATGCAAAACTTACAATTATGTTTCAGAGCATGGGGCCGAAAAAATTGATAGCTAAGTATGTGTCTTTGCCAGAAGCATGATTTAGAAGGGTGTGGTATAAGTATAAAAATGAACCAAAAATCCAAAAGGTTTCCTGACAGGCTCAAAAAACTTCATAGACTGCTTTCTATCCTGCGTATCCTCGACAACCGCAAACAATGCACACCAGAAACCCTTGCCGTTAAATTCAATACCACCAAACGCAATATCTTCAGAGATATAAATGACTTGAGTTCAGCAGGCTTTGCCGTTACCTTTGACAAAGAGCAAAATACATACGCCTTTGCAGACCCGGACTTCACCCTTCGCGACCTTGACCTGAATGATAATGAGTTAATGGCGCTGCTTCTTGGCAAACAAATATCTCACAGCATTGGCAGGCCGTTTGAAAATGCCTTTACATCGCTTTTAAAAAAGGCCCGCAAGGATACAGGCGACAAGACAAAAGGCAGGATAAAAAGACTGGAAGAAAAGCAGAAGTTCTGGGTTGACATAGACCCGATGGATGGATTTGAAAATATTGAAGGGCAGTATAATGCAATCATTGAGGCAATGGATGCAAAAAAAGAAATAGAGATAGGTTATCAGGGAATGCATGAACGGAAAGAGACAAAAAGGCAGATTGCGCCGTATGGCTTATTCTTCCACAGCGGCATGTGGTATGTGATTGCATACTGCAACCTACGCAGTGAAATACGGGAATTTGCCCTTGACTGCATAAAGGATATTGGAATAACCAACAGGCATTACACAATACCGCAGGACTTTAACATGGATGACTACTTCAAGGGAGGCTGGCATATAATGCGGTATGGCGAGCCTGTTAATGTAGTTTTAAGATTTTCAAAAAACATTGCCCGATGGATAAAACGGCGCAAATGGCATCCGACACAGAAAATAGAGGAGAAAAAAGACGGCTCAATTATCTTCAAGGTAAAACTTGAAGGCACAAAAGAAATCAAGTGGTGGACATATCACTGGGCGCCGAACTGCGAAATCATTTCTCCGCCGGAACTGAGAAAAGAGGCGGCAGAGGAGATAAAGA
Organism: Deltaproteobacteria bacterium; assembly: GCA_016200645.1. Taxonomy (GTDB): domain Bacteria; phylum Desulfobacterota; class GWC2-55-46; order UBA9637; family UBA9637; genus JACRNJ01. The sequence continues at coordinate 2,086 of JACQEJ010000082.1, forward strand.
AGTTGGGGAGGGTGTATGGGAAGAGGTAAGTGTTGACATCACGACATTTTTATCTTATCATTTATCCTATAATTCATAAGATAAAATGGAGGGCTTATGTATAGTAAACAAAAGGTGACTGTTACCATTGATGAAGGTATTGTCAGAGAGATTGACAGGCTGTCTAAAGAGATGAATGAAACCCGCAGCCATCTGGTTGAAGAGGCTCTAAAGGCATGGAGACGGGGGCAGGTGGAACAGGCGCTTATTGACGGTTACCGCGCTATGACAAAAGAAGACGCAGAAACCGCAGAGCAAAACCTTGCGGCAGGGAAGGAGGCTATAATAAAATGACTGCCTGCAAGCGCGGCGAGATATGGCTGGTCAACTTTAATCCCGGCAGGGGAAGCGAACAAAAAGGCATACGCCCCGCATTGATTATCCAGAACGATACAGGCAATCAATACGCCTCAACCACAATCATTGCGGCAATCACTACCACCTTAAAAAAGTATCCTGTAACAGTAATCATAGATAAAGGGAAAAGC
>JACQEJ010000083.1 GCA_016200645.1 Deltaproteobacteria bacterium
AGACAATAAAATGAAGCTTTTAATAGTAGACGACATGACCAATATGAGGCGGACGATTAAGAATATGCTCAAGTATATCGGCTATGAATACATCATGGAAGCAGAGAATGGAAATACAGCCTTGAAAAAGATGAAGTCAGATAGTATAGACTTTGTCATCTGCGACTGGAATATGCCTGTAGTATCGGGCATTGAATTTTTACGAAAGGTCAGAGATGATGAGAGGCTTAAAACCATACCCTTTCTCATGGTTACCGCTGAGGTAGAGGCGCCGCAGATAGTCCAGGCTGCGGAGACGGAAGTGGATGGATATATAATAAAACCCTTTGTAGCGAAGACACTCGAAGAAAAGATAAACAGCATCCTTGAAAAGAGGACAAATCCCGGCGAAACAGAGAGGCTTTTGATGAAGGCGGGAGAATATACTGACGGCAGGATGTATAAAGAGGCTCTTTCCCTTTACGAGCATGCCCTGAAACTGAACCCTAAGAGTGCGAAGATAAGACATGCAATAGGGCAAGTTTACGAAAAGATGGGCATGGATGATAAAGCGGTTACCTATTACGAAGATGCCTATAAGAATAATCCCCAATATATAAAAGTCCACCAGAGCATGGGAGACCTTTACCTTAAAAAAGGGGATACGGATAAAGCTGCTGAGGCAATCGAGCGGGCTGCGAGGATAAGTCCGAATAATCCACGGAGGCAGGCGCAGCTCGGAAAGATATATCTCCAGAAAGGCGATATGGAGAAGGCTGACAGGGCATTCAAGACAGCGGTAAAGGTTGACCCTAAGAATGCGGAGCTTCAGACAGAGATAGGAGAGGCGTATTTGAAGACAGGACACGATGAGAAGGCTGCGGAGGCATTCAAAGGCTCGCTGAATGTCGTAGAGAGTGTCTATGTATACAACAGGCTCGGCATTGCATTAAGGAGAAAGGGAAAATGCCTTGAGGCAATAGACGAATACAAAAAGGCGTTAAAGGTTGATCCGAATGACGAGGCTTTATATTACAACATAGGGAAGGCATATTTAGAGACAAATAAGAAGAAGGAGGCAATCTCGGCATTCAGGAAGGCTCTTGAGATAGACCCCAATTTTAAGGAGTGCAGGGATATGATGGAGGGGTTAAATTAGGCTGCCTTCGGCAGCAACATACCGTAGGGCAGGGCTTTAGCCCTGCTCCTGCTGGTTCAATCTTGTAGATTGAACCAAAATATTTGGTTCAGCCCCTGATTGAATCTTTCAGGGGCTGAACCAGCGAAACATAAATTTATGTCAAGAAGATCAAACAGAAAAAGGAAGAGCAGGGTAAAGAATCTCAAGATATACCTGCTCATTTCAGGGCTTTGTTTCTTTGTCGCACTTATTGTCAGTTTTGCCATAGGAAAGCTCCCGTCCTTTATTGACAAGACTGTCAGCGCACAGATACAGAGGGGTATTTCAGATGAGATGGAAAAGGGAGGTATGGATTTAGATAAAATGAAGAAGGAATTTAAAAGAAGGGGAGGCAGGCAATAAGATTTATAAAGCCGCAAATTTATGGAACAAAAAAAATCAAAGCGAAAAATATGCCCCTTTGTGCAAGACGCCGATGACAATTGTTACTGCGTTAAAATGGACAGCAAAAGCACGATGGCAATGATATATTATTGCGGCGGGCAATTTAAAAAATGCGAAATCTTCAGGAAAAAGACATATCCGCCGACTAAATCCCCCGGTATTTCCCTTTAATAAAACAAGATTATTCTTGTAATCGCCTCCCTTAGTTTGTATACTATTAAAAAATGGATGAAGGGGTATCCTGACCCTGCTAATCCCTA
>JACQEJ010000084.1 GCA_016200645.1 Deltaproteobacteria bacterium
CCCCGAGGATTATATCCTTGCCGTTCTTTCTCCGGAGGACAGGCTTGACGCTGCATTCAAAATTGCCGGCGAGGCGTTTAAGAAGACCAAGCTGACCATGAAGGATATTGACAATGCGGTGAAAGCGGTAAGGAGAAAGGCGATAAAGGAGAGGAATAGGGGACAGATTTATTTATAAGGATATGCCTTGACAATGAAAGCAATCTGGATAAGAATTATAAGCGGTTTGAAAAGGAGGTTTCTGTGGATAATGTGTTATTAAAAGATGGTGAAAAATATGGTGGACAGTATGTGGCAACAAAATCTTTTAAAGACAAAAAAGTTGTCAGTCATGGCAGCGATCTGAACAAGGTCTTTAATGATGCAAAAGAGAAGGGAATAAAGGCGCCGGTAGTCTTTTATGTCCCCAAGAAAGGTATGGTGCAAATCTACTGATGCCGCTCAAGGACTGTCCATTTCTTAAACTCAGCAAAGAAGATATTCCACGGCCTCTCCTTCCCATAAACATTATCAATCCACACACCGGGCTTTCATACGCCACCTTTGGCATCATAGATACCGGCGCAGATGAATGTGCAATTCCTGCCGGCATTGCTTCTCTATTGGGACATAATCTTCAATCAGGTTCCACAAAAGTGATAGGCACAGGAAATGGAGAAACTATTGCATTTGCCCACACAACAAAGTTTGAAATATACGACCCTTTGTCCTTCAAACTCGCATACACAATCCAGGATACCCCAATAGACTTCATGCCTAACCTACACATCGTTCTTCTCGGTGTAAACAGCTTTCTCAGCAAGTTTGCCTTGAGCATAGATTATCCAAGTAACCTCTTTTCAATCAGTTCGCCCCAAAAAGCGGTGAAAAAGAAGGCAAGAGGAATAAAGATATAATACTTGCCTAACAAGTCGTTCAAGCGGCCAAAATAAGCCGATTAGAGGGCTGCTGACAGGAGAACACCATGTCTTTTTACACAACCATCAAAACAGAGATAACCAATAAAAAATATGTCCTGTCCGCGCTGGAGGAGATGAAGCGGAGGGGCGAGATAACCAACTTTCAGTTGCAGGGAAGAAAAGAAAAGATAGAGGTAGACAGGAGCGGCGATATAATAAATATAGCCAAGGAAAAGACCGTCAATTTTGAGGTCGGCGGAGACGCAAGGGTTGTCCGGTCATTTTCAGACAGGTTAAAACAATTCTACGCTTATGAAGCCATTAAAGACAATCTGCCGCTGGATTTTGAAATCGCAAAAGAATCGGAAACAGCCGGAGAAATTGTGATACTTTTGAAGGGTTGAGGAGATAGTCATGGACAGAGAAATAAGGATAAAAATAACCCCTGATGGCAAGGTGGAGATAGATTCCAGCATATTCAAAGACTGCAAGGAAGCGGCTGAGCATTTATCAAAGGCGCTGGGCAAGGTGGAGAGTTTTGTTGAAAAGGATGAACTGGACAGGGAGGTAAGGATAAAGATAGATACTGAAAGATAGCAAACTAAATAGCTCATAGCTCATGGCTCATAGTAGTTGCTATCAGCTATGAGCTATCAGCTATGAGCTATCAGCTATGAGCCATCAGCTATGAGCTATCAGCTATGAGCCATGACCTATTAAACATACACTCCATAATACCGCTCTCAAAGGTAAACGGCCCAGGGAACAGGATGGTTGTATTCTTTCAGGGGTGCGATAAAAATTGCCCCGGCTGTTTTAATCCTGATACGCATTCATTTGAAACAATCAGCCTTTACTCCCCTGGCGCTCTATTCAAAAAATATCCTCCAAACAAGCGCATAGAAGGCATCACCCTAAGCGGCGGCGAGCCGTTTTTGCAGCCGGAGGGATTGTTTGAGCTTTTAAAAACAGCCAAAGAAAACTTTAACCTTTCCACTGTCGTATACACAGGATTTACTTATAAAGAAATAAGACAAAAGCCGGAATGCCTCCCGTGCCTTGAGTTCATTGATGTGCTGATTGACGGCAGATATGTGGAGTCAAAAAAAGAACCGTCTCTTCTGGCGAGGGGCTCAACAAACCAAAGATTGTATCTTTTGAGCAGCCGTTACAAAAGAGAAGATTTTTATATGCCTGGAAAGATAGAGGTAATAATCGGAAAAGACGGCGTCGTTACAAATACAGGCTTCGGCAAGATAGACATCAAACAAGCGATGCAGATTGAAACATGATAAACATTGAAACACAGATAAAAAATGCCATAGAGGCAGCGGATGGCATAACCGAACCTATAAGCAGGAAAACCAAATTGCTTCGCATTGCCGATGAACTTCCGAAGACAGAAGAATTTACAAAGCTGCGCCTCCATGCAATGAGGCTGGCGCTTGACCTTGCCGATACGGCGCAGCATAAAAAGGCCTCGCTGGAAGAAATCGCTCATGAGTTGCCAAAATCGTCTGACATTAGTTTTTACCGAAGCTATACACTCCTCGGCATTGCCGGCAAACTTCCCAAAACAAGCGGTGGATTCATAAACCTTTATAAAGAAGCGATTCAACGGGCGCTGGATGCCGCAGCTGTGATAAAAGAGCCGTATTACAGGGAATACACGCTGCTCTATATTACAAAGGAACTGCCGAAAACAGAAGAATATCTTGCCTTATACAAACAGGCAATAGAAGAGGCCTTTCGCGCGGCAAAGGCTATACACGACCCTTTCGCAAAGGAACATGCCTTAATAGAGATACTGCAGGAGATTCCGAAAACACCTGAGTTTTCCGGCCTGCTTCATGAGGTAATAAAACAGGCGCTTGATTTTTATGCCGCAAAAACCAGATTGAAAAACATAGACATACTCGGCAGGATTGATTATCTGATTGCAGGCGAACAAAGAAGGCTTACCGAATCCAAAAAGACAAGATACACTAAAACAAAATACGGCCTTATCCTTGCCAAAGAGCTTGAGCAAATCGGCCTGCAATCGAATGACATCCGGCTCATAGAAACCGTCCGGCCTTTCACGCACGTCTGGATATCAGCTATGGAAAGGAAATACCGTATGATTTTCTCTCTTTAGACCTCGGCGCAACCAATACGGTCATCATGCGGAGAAAAGGAGGGGCGCAGCCTGAATTCCTCACGCTGGGATCTGCGTCAATACTCTATGGCGACACCTATCTGATTCCAACGGTTTGCATCCCTGAGACAAACTCTATCGGCGCAGAGGCAATTAAAAAATCTCCTCTGATGGACATAAAAAAGATGCTCCTTGAAGATCATCCCGAAGGGAAAAGGTATATGGAAACATATATCCGCATCCTGTTTAAGCGTCTCAAAGAGGCGCTCTCGCAAGGGAAGGGATTTTCATTTTTTTCAAAAAAGCTGATTGATGCAATATATGTAACTGCGCCTGTAGGTTTTCAAAATTACAGAAAGGCGCTGCAAAAAATTCTGGAAAAGACAATCAGGGGCGCAAGGATAGAATTTGTCGAAGAGCCGCTGGCAGCAGCCATCGGCTATCAAGTTGCGGAAGAGAGGGATAAGGTTGTTTTGATAGTTGACTTCGGAGGATGCACCCTCAATACGATGCTGGCCAGACTGAATATAAACGAGGCGCATGTAATCGCAAAACCGGACACGGCCCAAACCCTTGGCGGCCATGATATAGACCTCTGGCTTGCGGAATATCTGGCAAAGAAGATCGGCATGTCAAAAGACGATAAATTGCGCGGCGTTCTTGCATCCACAGCAGAAGAGATAAAGATTTCCTTATCAGAGCATAGGCTGACGTCATTTGCATGGAATGGAACTGAGATATGCAAGGTGTCAAGGGAAGACCTTGAGGATCTGCTGGCAAAACACGATTTTTATAAAACCATTGACAGGACAATATCGTATATCCTCAAAAAGGCGGAAAAGGTGGGCGTAAAAAAGGATATGATAGAGGCTGTCCTGCTGACAGGCGGCTCTTCGCAGATACCGTCGTTCAAAGAAAAGATTGAGCATCTCTTTCCTGAGCTCGCAAAGGGCAATGCCGTTTATGAGCACAGTCCTCTCTCTGCGGCGGCGCATGGGGCTGCGCTCTATCCCACAAAAAATCTCATCGTAGACAGGCACACGAGTCTGGCATGCGCGATCCGTTATGCCACAAGAGATAAGGACGCGCCCTATTCCTATAAGATTATACTGGAAAACAACGAGTCTTTGCCGCTTGAAAAAACATTCAGGATAGCCCCTGCAAGGACATTGGGCGCGCAAAATGAGATATATCTGGAATTATTTGAGGTCCCTGAAAATCTGGTTGCGAGGCGATGGGTAATGGAATCAGGCATGGAATTTATAAGGCAGGAGATGAAACAGCCCAGGGATATGGCATTAAAGGCCTGCAAGATAATAACCTTGCCGTTTCAAGAGCCTCTGGGTGAGGATATTGATATTACATTCTGCGTTAAAGACACGGGCCATTTAGCAGTCAGGTGCGGAAAGGAAAATAGAGAGATAGAAACCGGCATCAGGCTGCAATAATGCATGGCAAAAGATAGCAACATTCACAGGATAATCCTCATTACACTGGACAGCCTGGGTATCGGCGAATTGCCGGATGCCAAAGAGTATAACGACGAGGGGAGCAATACGCTCGGAAATATCATCAAAGCCCTCGGAGGCATTGCCCTGCCCAATCTTGAGGAGATGGGCCTCGGCCTTATTCAGGGAGCTGCCGGGCTTCAAAAAACTATGCACCCCATCGCCTCTTACGGCAGGATGGCGGAGGCATCAAAAGGCAAGGATACTGCCGCTGGCCACTGGGAGATTGCGGGGATTATCATTGATAAGCCTTTTCCAATATATCCGAACGGCTTTCCGAAAGAAATCATGGACAGGTTTAGACAGGAGACAGGGCTTGACTATCTTGGGAATAAGGCTGCGTCCGGCACAGAAATTATAAAGGAGCTGGGCGATGAGCATATAAAGACAGGCAAACCGATTGTCTACACATCCGCAGACAGTGTATTCCAGATATCAGCCCACGAGGATGTCATACCTGTTGATAGGCTGTATGAAATATGTGAGATTGCAAGAAAGATTGCCGACAGCTATCGCATCGGAAGGGTCATAGCAAGGCCGTTTATCGGGGGAAGCAGTTCATTCAAGAGAACAGAACGGCGAAAGGATTTTTCCATGGCCCCAACCGATGAAACCGTGTTAGACCGATTAAATTCCAGCGGCCTTTCTGTTGTCGGTATCGGCAAGATAGGCGATATCTACGGACACCGCGGCCTTACCCGTGAGATACACACCAGAGATAATATGGACGGAGTTGATAAGACCATCGCCGCGATGCAGAAAATCCATACAGGCCTCATATTTACAAATCTTGTTGATTTCGACATGCTCTACGGCCACAGAAATGATGCAATGGGATATGCGAACGCCCTTCAGGAATTTGACAAACGACTTCCTGAAATCATGGGAAGGCTTACAGACAGCGATATGCTTATGATTACCGCTGACCATGGATGCGATCCGACAACCCCTTCCACAGACCACTCCAGGGAGTATGTGCCGCTCCTTGTGTATGGCAAAAGACTGCGCGCAGCCGTTAACCTCGGCACAAGGAAGACCTTTGCCGATATCGGACAAACCATTGCAGAGGTTTTTCACATTGACAGGATGAGGAATGGAAAGTCATTTTTAAAAGAGGTATTTTTTTGAAACCGTGACAGGAAAGGTCAAATGCGGCTTGAGCTTCGCCAAAACATTCCTTGATTTCAAAAAAATATCTTGTTACATTTTAACAACAAAATAAATTTCGGGAGTTTTTTGTGGCAAAAGATCTGTTATTGGAAATAGGGACAGAAGAGATACCGGCCAGGTTTATACCAAATGCCCTGGAATCAATAAAACTATCCCTTGAAAAGAACATGATGGCTAGAAACCTTCATCATAAATCTATTCAAACCGTTGGGACGCCGAGAAGGCTTGTCCTCTACGCGCAAGACATGGATGAGAAACAGGCTGATACTGTTGTTGAGACAATGGGACCCGCAAGGCGCGCCGCATTTGATGAGCATGAAAAGCCCACTAAGGCAGCAGAAGGATTTGCAAAGAGCCAGGGCATAAAAGTAAAAGATTTGCAGATTGTTAAGACTGAAAAAGGCGAATATATCTGCGCAAGAAAAGAGGTTAAAGGAAAAAGGACAAAGGATATTCTGCAAGAGGTCCTGCCTAAAATCATAACCGAAATTCAGTTTCAAAAGGCAATGCGGTGGGGCAATGGCGACATACGGTTTGCAAGGCCAATCCACTGGATAGCGGCAATATTCGGCAAGGACACAATCCCTTTCAAAGTCGGACATATAAAGGCAGGGGCGGTTTCTTACGGCCACAGGTTTATGAAGCCGCAGCCATTCAAAGTGACGGGGTTGAAGGATTATCTCAAAAAAACAAAGGCTGCTTATGTGATTGCCGATATGGAAGAACGGAAACAGGCGATACAAAAAGGGATTAAAAAAGAGGCAAAGACAATCAACGGGGTAGTTTTGCAGGACGATGAACTCCTTGCAGAGGTTACAAATCTTGTGGAATATCCGGTGGCGCTTCGCGGCGGTTTTGACAGGGAATTTTTAGCGCTTCCCAGGGATGTGATCATCAATGCCATGCGGGAGCATCAGAGATATTTTTCTGTAGTTGATAAAGAAGGGAATCTCCTTCCTTATTTCATATTCGTTGCCAACACAAAGACAAAAGACCCGAAGGTTGTTATCAAGGGGAATGAGCGGGTGCTGAAGGCGCGGCTCTCCGATGCAAAATTTTATTTTGACAAAGACATAAAGATTCCGCTCAAGGACAGAGTGGAGCAATTGAAGGGCGTTGTGTTTCAGGCAAGGCTCGGCACATCGTATGAAAAGGTGGAAAGATTTACAAGGCTTGCTGTTTATATAGGAAATGAGGCGCGTTTTTGTAATTCCATGGGTGCATTGGAAAAACCTGAGGATTTTCTTACAGAAAATTACAATCCTAAAAATTATGACCCTCAAAAAACCGACCCGGGATTCATCGCCAAATATATAATCGGCCGCACTGCCATGCTCTGCAAGGCTGACCTGGTATCAGGCATGGTCGGAGAATTTCCAAAGCTTCAGGGCGTCATGGGCATGGAATATGCGCTCGTCTCCGGCGAATGCCCTGATGTGGCCAGGGCAATCTATGAACATTATATGCCGACGCAGGCAGGCGGAAAGACGCCGGCAGGCATTCCGGGGGCAATCATCAGCATAGCTGATAAGATGGATACGATATGCGGATGTTTCGGCGTAGGCCTTATTCCAACGGGAGAGAAAGATCCGTATGCCCTGCGAAGGCAGGCGCTCGGCATCATCGCCATAATCATTGAAAAGGGATTTCCCGTAAGCATTGACAAGATTGTTGACATATCAATATATCTCCTCAACTCCAAACTCACGAGAACTCTCGCTGATGTAAAAAAGGATGTGATGGAATTTTTCAAAGAGCGGCTCAGGAATCAACTGATGTCGCAAGGCTCATCCTTTGACACGGTGGACGCGGTGCTGTCAAGTTCATGGCATGACATAAATGATGCGATAAAAAGGGTGAAGACGCTGGAGAAGTTCAAGAAAAACCCTGCATGCGGCGCATTGGTCGTTGCGTTCAAACGTGTGTCCAACATATTAAAAGGGATTGAGCTCAACGATGAAAAACCGGATGCCGCACTTTTTGAGGATGTGAACGAGAGGGCGCTCTTCGAGGTTGAAGAGAGGATTGCGCCGGAGATAGCCGCATATTGGAAAGACGGTAATTATGAAAAGGTCTTTGAAACATTGTCGTCGCTCAAAGGCATTATAGACACCTTCTTTGACAAGGTCATGGTCATGGTGGATGACGAGAAAATCCGGCGCAATCGTTTGGTATTGCTCAATACTGTCAGGAACCTTTATTACCAGATTGCGGACATATCAAAACTGGCAGCGCAGATATGATGATCCCTCAGGACAAAATAGATGAAATAAGAGAACGAGTCAATATAGTTGATATAGTCGCAGATTATGTCCAACTAAAAAAGAGCGGCAAGAACCATATCGGACTCTGCCCATTCCATTCAGAAAAAACACCATCCTTTACCGTAAACGATGAAAAACAGATATTCTACTGCTTTGGCTGCTCTACAGGCGGAAACGCATTTACCTTTCTTATGAAGCAGGAGAACCTCTCGTTTCCGGAGGCTATAAGGACCATTGCCAAGAGGGTCGGGATTGACCTGTCACTGCCGGACAAGAAGATTTCAGGCGAAGGAAACCAGCGGGAGCTCATGTTTTTAGCCAATCATGCGGCTCAGGATTTCTTTCACCAATATCTCTTGACATCCCCTGCCGCAGAACCGGCCCGGCAATATATCAGAAAACGAGGATTAAAGCCTGAGATCGTCAAAGGTTTTAAAATAGGCTTTGCGCCGCAAGGCCGTGACAACCTTGCAAAATTCTTTGAGAAGAAAGGTATATCTCTGGAGATAGCAGAAAAGGCCGGGCTTATAAACAGAGGAGAAAGAGATTTTTATGACAGGTTCAGAAACAGGATTATGTTCCCGATAGCAGATGTCAAAAACAGGGTTGTCGGCTTTGGCGGAAGGGCAATGGGAAATGAGGAACCGAAATATCTCAACTCCCCCACCTCGCCGCTCTTTAAAAAGGGCGAAGTGGTCTACGGCATATATCAGGCCAGAACCGCTGCGTCAAATAAGGGTTTTGTCTTAGTCGTAGAGGGGTATTTCGACCTTCTTATGCTCCACCAATACGGTTTTTTAAATTCTGTGGCAACCCTTGGAACCGCCCTCACCGCGCATCATATCAGGAAACTTAAGGGATATGCAAAGGAAGTCTATACGCTTTTTGATTCAGACGAGGCAGGAAAGGCCGCTGCCTTAAAGAGCCTCCCCCTATTCATAGAAGAGGATATGCACGCCAGGGTTGTCCTTATACCCACTGGTTTGGACCCCGATGACCTTCTTCAAAAGCAGGGCGCTCAAGGCATGGCACAGTATATTGAAAAGGCCAAACCCGTCATGGATTTCTTTCTGGACTGCCTCAGAATAAAATTTGACGGCGAGACGCCGAGCAGCAAGATTTCTTTTCTGGAAGAGGCTGCGCCCTATGTCGTGAGCATGAAGAATGCAGCGACAAGGGATATCTATGTGGAAAAGATTGCCGATATTCTCCATATCAGACCGGATGCCGTTCTCTCAACAGTAAGGGCTGCTGCAGAGCCGTTATCCGGCAAATCCAGAGTCCGCCACGCCCCTACGACAAATGAAATAATAAGCACAGGCGACTCCATAAAAGCAGAAGAACTCATACTCAAGATTGTGCTTGCCCATCCTCATTTGCATGATGAGTCCGTTGATAAGGCAATAGAAATGTTTAAAACAGATTTTTTAAGGGAGGCAGGGAGATTGATTATCAATGCCTTGCGAAAGAAGACAGCCGCCGGGGATAGTTGTGGAAAGGCTGATTTATCAGCGCTTATTGATTCCAGCAACGATGATAAGGCAAAGGCGTGGCTCCTGAAGACATCTGTTGAAGATGACGATTCCGTCAAAGAAGAGCCGAAGAGGATACTGGAGGATTGCTGCAGGAAGGTGATGATGGCAAGCAGATTGAAAAAAGAGACATCCCTTCTCCTAAAAAAACTTGAGGAGGCTGAAAAAAGCGGCGATATGAATAGTTTTAGATCCTTATCCGACTCTTACCTTTCCATGAAGAGGATTAACAAATTGCAAAACAAATCTTGACAAAGGAACAGCATTTATTTAGTATAATAAAATTTCATGTAAATCCCGCGCCACTTTCCATTACCAAGGCCGAAAATTAGTATATGCCTTGGCGCAGGAAAGTGGCGCGGGGTAAAAAGGGCCCATAGCTCAGTTGGAAGAGCCACCGGCTCATAACCGGTCGGTCCCTGGTTCGAGTCCAGGTGGGCCCACCAGGCAGGCTCAATATTTATCCCGCACCACTTTCCATTACCAAGGCCGAAAATTAGTATATGCCTTGGTGCAGGAAAGTGGCGCGGGATTTGTTAGAGGTATTTTTTGGAAAGCCAAATATTACTGCTTAAGAAAATCCAGGACACTGATATTCAAATAGGTTTACAGGAGGCGGAGCGCAGGCAGCATGATGCGGATAGAGAAAGACTTGCCTCAGAGGCCAAAGAATATGAAGATAGATTCGAGATAATTAAGAACGAGCTGGAAGAATTGGAAAAAACAAGGCTAACATTAGAAGAGGAAGCGGCGCTATCCGCTGATAGAATAAAGAAAAGTGAAGAACGCCTCAAAAACATAAAAAATGACAGGGAATTCAAGGCCGTTACCAAGGAAATGAACGCAGCAAAAAAGGAAAAACAGACAAAAGAAGGAGAGGTTGGTAAATTAAGGGAAAAGGTAGACGAGAAAAAAGCCCTGATGAGAGAGCAGGAAGAGACATTAAAGAATAAGAAAACTGAGCTTGAGGCAAAAATAGCATATATTGAAACAAATAAAGAGAAATGGGAAAAGACGATAAAAGACAAGAAAGAAGAAAAGACGGCAATTGCTAAAGACATCGCACCTCCCCTTCTCAAAAGGTATGAAACAATACGCGAAAAGAGGCAGGGCATTGCCATAGTGCCTGTGGCAGGCGGCACCTGTCAGGGGTGCCATATGAATATACCGCCTCAGGCGTATATACAACTTCAGAAAGGATCTTCCGATCTGATTTTTTGTCCCCACTGCCACCGCATACTTTATTGGAATCCAGCATTAAAAACTTCCGAACAGGAAAAAGGAAAGCCGGCCATTAGTAAACATTAGGCTGAAGAATCTGCCTAACCACAACCTTTTTATCAAGTAAGCATTGAAAGACAACCTTACATATAGGTTCCTCAAAAGATTGGCAGAAAATCTTGATATGGCCAAAACAATGAAAGAGTTTCCGGAAGTATCTGTTAAGGAGATACATTCTCTTTTTCTCAAACTTGCCGATACCTTTCGGCCGGAAGATACGGTTCATATCTATGTGGACGGGGCATCAAGGGGGAATCCGGGTGATGCCGGCATCGGCGTGGTTATCACAACTGAGGATGGGAAGATATTGAAAGCCCTGGGGAAATATATCGGCAAGACTACAAATAATGTGGCAGAATACCAGGCCCTTATTACTGCGTTAGGGGAAGCAAAGTCACTGGGGGGAACAGAGATTAAGATATTTGCAGATTCAGAGCTTATGGTTAAGCAGATAAAGGGCGAATATAAGGTGAAAAGCGCCGGTCTTTTGCCGCGTTATCAAGAGGCAAAAACTTTATTGATGAAATTCAGCAAATATGATATTATTCATATAAAGAGGGAAAAGAATGCGGAAGCAGATAGACTTGCAAATCAGGCAATAGATATGAAGGCTCGCTGAAGCGAGATGAGATGGCCGCTGCCCAGCGCCACTTTCTGTTACGAAGCATGGCAGAATTATCAAGTTTCGTGCCGGAAAGTGGTGCTGGGTGGAGGAAAGTCCGGACTCCGCAGGGCAGGGAGGTCGCTAACAGCGACCGCCCAGCGCCACTTTGCATTGCAAGTCTGATTATAAAATCAGATTCAGCGCGGCAAAGGGGCGCCGGATAGGGAAAGGGCCACAGAAAACAAACCGCCTAAAAGGCAGGGGCTGGGGGCTAGGTATTAGGGGCTGGTTAAATTATTTAATGCTTTTTACCAGACTCTAGTCTCTAGTCCCTAGTCTCTGTATTTTTAGGTAAGGGTGAAACGGCGGGGTAAGAGCCCACCGCCCCGATGGTGACATCGGGGGCAGGGCAACCCCCTCCCGGAGCAAGACCAAATAGGAAGGCATTGAAGGATGGCCCGTCCGCGCCTTCGGGTTGGTCGCTTGAGGCGCTGAGCAATCGGCGTCCCAGATGAATGGTCATCGCCCTTTTGGGGAACAGAATCCGGCTTACGGTCTCGCTTCAGCGATTTTTTTGTGGTTCTTTTGTATGTTAGTTGAAGAAGCTGCCTAACTAAAAGAGGCATGGGGAATTTTTTCTGTCAAAACAATATTTCCATATTGCCAATGGAACGGCAGAGCAAACCAAATTTAGTAAATCCTATACCCCATTGAACTTGCCTGAACAAAGCCTCTGGAAACCTGCCTAGCCTGGCAAAACACGAAGGCATTGGGGTCTTAAAAAAGGCACGGCAAAATTTGTTTTGACAGAAAAAATTCCCCATGCCTCTTCCAATGAGGTTTTTTTAAAGTAAATTCAACTTTTTTTACGAAAGAATCCTTTTTATAGCATAGAATGAGGAGGCGCGAATTCTTTCCGTCGCTATCCTCTCAGCGCCGCTCCTTTTCGCAGCGATATTCTGCTTCCAAATACACCAAGAACAATCCCCCCTGTAATAAGTCCCAAAACAAAATAATATGGGGAAAATGGCGCTTCAACCAGTGAAACAAAGGCAAACGGAATCTTCAATATCAATATCTCTCTGGTCAGATATAAAAGAGCAACAGCAAGAACAGCCCCTGAAAAACCCTCCAGCATACCTTCGATCAAAAACGGGGCATTGATAAATAGATTGGTCGCCCCCATCAGACTCAGTATCTCAATCTCTTCTCGCCTGGCGTATATTACAAGTCTTATGGTATTCGACACAATAAACACTGCGGCTATCAGTAGAAAACTGCCTATGATTAAGGCAAATGCTTCTATAAATCTAATAAAGGCAAAGAACTTATCAAGCCACTCCTGACCATATTGAACATCCTCAATGCCGCCCATTGTCTTCAATTTTGATATAAGGCCTTTAACACCTTGCGGGTTCCTGAACATTGTCTTTATTTTAATCTCCAGCGATGCCGGGAACGGATTTGCGCCCAGTCCCTCCAATATCCCCTTCTCCCCTCTGAGATCATCTTTAAATATCGAAAATGCCTTTTCCTTGGAAACATATTCTACATTCTCCACCTCGCGCATGTCGGCAATTTCTTTCCTGATATTCAAGACTGCGTCGCCTGACAGACCATCCTTGATGTATGCTGTAATCTGAATCTGGCTGCCGATGCTGTCCAGCATCTTGTTCAGGTTCACAAAAACTCCGAAAAATAACCCGCACAGGGACAGCGCTATGGCGATGGTTGCCATGGTTACAAGAGATGTTGTGAGATTACCCCTTATATTCTGAAATGCCTCTGAAAAAAAATATATAAGCCATTTAAGGTAATTCACATTGCACTCTGCTAATTTGCCACCCTCCCTTTATCAAGGAGAATGGCCCTTTTATTAAATCTGTCCATGAGAGATTTGTCATGGGTGGCTACCACAACCGTAGTTCCCCTGGTATTTATCTCATGAAAAAGGTTGATTATATCCACAGCCCGCTCGGGATCGAGATTTCCTGTGGGCTCATCTGCGAGAAGGATGGCCGGCTCTTTTGCCAGCGCCCTCGCAATAGCCACTCTCTGCTGTTCGCCGCCTGAAAGCGTTAATGGCTTGAAATTCGCCCTGTGCTGAAGCCCCAGATAGGAGAGCACCTTAAGAACCCTTTTATTTATATCTTTGTTATCCATGCCCGTAATTCGCAGCGCCAGGGCAATATTCTCAAAAACCGTTTTGTTGTTTAAAAGCTTAAAATCCTGAAAAACAAAACCTATCTTCCTCCTGAAAAAGGGGATGTCCCGCGGCTTAAATCTCGCTATATTTTTGCCGCCTATGATAATCTGTCCCTGAGTTGGCCTCTCCGTATAAAACATAAGTTTTAATAAGGTTGATTTCCCCGCCCCGCTCGCCCCGGTTATAAAAACAAATTCCCCTTTATCAATCTTAAGGGTCACATCGGTTAACGCCGATACGCCGTCATAGTTTTTGTAAACATGAAACATGTTGATCATGCCGCCTAGCTCCGCCCCAAAAATGCAGAATAAAAAAAGTGAAATTGCGCTTTTAAAAATGTGTCGCTAATAAACAAAAGCCCCTCTCCTCTGACCTCCTGATTTATATCATGGAGGAGGTGAGAAGAGAAGGGCAACAAATCTGGCGGGGCCGACGGGGCTCGAACCCGCAACTTCCGCCGTGACAGGGCGGTGCTCTAACCAATTGAACTACGGCCCCATATAAAACAGCAGGCAGTATGTGGTAGATAGTAAACAGGAAAAAGAAAGTAAATCCCTGTCTACCGCCTACAGTCTGCTAATTCTGTCTACTGTCTCTAAATGGTAGGCGGAACAGGGATCGAACCTGCGACCTCAGCCTTGTAAGGGCTGCGCTCTCCCAACTGAGCTATCCGCCCGAATAAAAAGAGGCAGTAACCAGGCCGGACCATGAATTCTGTATTCTATCAAGCCTGTCTTATTTTTTTACTGCGTCTTTCAGACCTTTCCCGGCCTTAAACTTTGGAACCTTTGCTGCGGGAATATTAATCTCTTTCCCGGTCTGCGGATTGCGTCCTTTCCGCGCCTTCCTCTTGGAAACGGAAAATGTTCCGAAACCAACAAGACTGACCGTATCCCCCTTTTTCAAAGATTTGGTTACAGCCTCTGTAAAGGCATTCAATGCCTTTTCAGCAGCAACCTTGGTAATACCAGCCGCTCCTGCCATTGCATCAACGAGTTCGCCTTTTGTCATACTTTTCCCTCCTTTTTAGTTTTTAGAATTAGGAATAAAAATTATGTAAAGCTATAACAGCTTTACTCAATCCTGTCAAGGAAATTATGACTGCTGATAGGATAGAACGATATAAAGATTCAGTGGGTAATAATCCTGTCATTTTGCGCCGCATCCGGCACAGCCTCTTTCTGATACATATCCTTTTCCTGCGCCTTCTTAAATATCTCTTCGGGTTTTTCCAGAATCAACGCCTGCCTCAATACATCATCCATATGCTCCACAAAAACAATTTCCACCTTTTTAAGGATCTCGGCAGGAATATCTTTTATGTCCTTGTCATTTTCCTTTGGCACCAGAACCTTTGGTATCATACCCCTGTGCGCTGCAAGGATCTTCTCTTTCAGACCGCCGATGGGCAAAACCTTTCCGCGAAGCGTAATCTCGCCTGTCATGGCGACATCCTTTTTCACAGGAGCCTTCATAAGACTTGATGCAATTGCAGTGGCCATGGCAATGCCGGCGGACGGCCCGTCTTTAGGTATGGCGCCTTCTGGCACATGTATGTGTATGTCATTCTTCTGATAAAAATCCTTGTCTATGCCCAGCACATCCGCCCTGGAGCGGATATAGGTAAGCGCTGCCTGGGCAGATTCCTGCATGACATCTCCCAGTTTTCCCGTAACCGTCAGCTTGCCTTTCCCCGGCACGACGGTCACCTCTATTGATAAGAGCTCGCCACCGGTCTCTGTCCACGCAAGGCCTGTTGAAACGCCAATCTCATCTTTTTCTTCCATCCTGCCGTAGCGATACTTTGGTATGCCGAGATACTTACCCAGACCTTTGGCGGAAATCCTTATCTTGATATCCTTTCCCTTTTTCAAAACCTCTTTTGCAGCCTTTCTGCAGAGAGAGGCAATCTCTCTCTCTAAATTCCTGACACCCGCCTCCCTTGTATATCTTCTGATGATTGACAGGAGGGTCTTATCCGGTATCTCAAGATTCGTGCCGGAAAGACCGTGGGCCTTTAACTGCTTTGGTATAAGGAATCTTCCGGCTATATGAACCTTCTCAAATTCCGTGTAGCCTGCAATCCTGATTATCTCCATTCTGTCCAATAAAGGATAGGGAATCCCCTGCAGACTGTTTGCCGTGGTGATAAACATTACCTTTGAAAGGTCATAGTCTAAGTCCAGATAGTGGTCGTTAAAAGTGTGGTTTTGCTCCGGGTCTAAAACCTCCAGCAGAGCGGACGCAGGATCGCCTCTGAAATCCGTAGACATCTTGTCAACTTCATCCAGCAGAAAAACAGGATTGTTCGCCCCTGCCTTCTTCAAAGACT
This sequence comes from Deltaproteobacteria bacterium, assembly GCA_016200645.1. Classification (GTDB taxonomy): domain Bacteria; phylum Desulfobacterota; class GWC2-55-46; order UBA9637; family UBA9637; genus JACRNJ01. The sequence goes on from JACQEJ010000084.1 coordinate 15,934, forward strand.
GGATAATCTTCCCAGGCATAGAGCCGATATATGTCCGCCTGTGCCCCCTTATCTCCGCCTCATCCCTTACCCCTCCGAGAGATAAGCGGACAAACTTTCTATTTGTTGCCCTTGCAATGGACCTGGCCAGAGAAGTCTTCCCAACCCCAGGAGGCCCCACAAGGCACAGTATCGGCCCTTTCATCTCCTCCACAAGACCGTGGACGGCAAGATGTTCTACAATCCTCTCCTTGACCTGCTTTAACCCATAATGATCTTCTTCAAGACATTTCTCCGCCTCAATGATGTCCTTTTTCTCTTCTGTCACATCAAACCACGGGAGGGCCAACAGCCAGTCCAAATAATTCCTCACTACGGTCGCCTCCGCAGCCATGGGCGCCATGAATTTTAATTTTTTCAGCTCCTGCTTTGCCTTTTTTACAGCCTCCTTGCTCATCTTTTTGTTTTTTATCCGCTCTTCAAGCTCCTGAAGCTCGCCCTTAAACTCATCCTTTTCTCCAAGCTCTTTCTGGATAGCCTTCATTTGCTCGCTTAAGTAATACTCCTTCTGGGTCTTCTCCATCTGCTTTTTGACCCTGTTTCGTATCCTCTGTTCAGCCTCAAGTATCTCTATCTCTCCCTCCATAAAGCCATAGAGCCTTTCCAGCCGGTGGGTGGCATTGGTAAGCTCCAGAAGGGCCTGTTTATCCTGGAGTTTTATGATAAGATGGCTGGCGATGGTATCCGCAAGCCTGCCTGGATCATCAATGGAAGCTACCGACATTATCATCTCAGGGGGTATTTTCTTGTTGAGTTTTACATATATTTCAAATGCCTTGACTACATTTCTTATAAGCGCCTCTGTCTCTATGGTCTCGTCTGTTTCCTCGGCTATCTCGGCAACCTTGACCATAAAACATTCCTTGGAAGGGATAAATTCCTTTATCTGCGCCCTTTTCTTTCCTTCCACAAGCACCTTCACGCTTCCGTCAGGCAGCCTTAAAAGCTGCAATACGCTGCCCATAGTGCCGACCCTGTATATATCATCAGGCATCGGATCGTCTGTTTTTGCCTTTTTCTGCGCAACGAGCAAGACGCTTTTATCCTGAGATATGGCAAGTTCCAGGGCCTTTACAGACTTATCCCTGCCCACAAAAAGCGGCACAACCATATGCGGGAAAATCACTATATCCCGCAATGGTATGAGGGGGACGGACAACTCCTTTACCTCATCTATTGTATCTTTATTGCTTTTAAAGAACATTGGTCACCTCGTTTAAAATACAGGCTATGGGCAATGGGCTATAGGCTATGGGTTTTCCTATCGCCTATCGCCTATTGCCTATTGCCTGTCTTTATGCTGATTCTGCCTTTTTCTCGTAAACCATTATCGGATTTCCCTTGCCAAGTATCATATCTTCATTGACAAGACATTCCCTTATATTGGCCTGTGACGGCATCTCATACATCACATCCAGCATGGCGTTTTCAAGAATAGCCCTGAGCCCCCTGGCGCCTGTCTTCCTCTTCATTGCCTCCCTGGCGACAGCAACAAGGGCGCTGTCAGTAAATTTAAGTTTTACATTTTCAAATTCAAAAAGCTTCTGATACTGCTTGACCAGGGCATTTCGCGGCTCGGTAAGTATCTTTACAAGGGCATTCTCGTTCAGTTCATCCAGCACTGCCACTACAGGCAGTCTTCCCACAAATTCAGGTATCAAGCCGTATTTTAACAGGTCCTCAGGCTGAATTTCACGCAAGAGTTCATTGACATTTCTTTCTATCCTGTTTTTTATATCAGCGGCAAAACCAAGGCCCTTCTTTCCTATCCTCTGCCGTATGATATTCTCCAATCCGGCAAAGGCCCCGCCGCATATAAAAAGGATATTGGTCGTATCAACCTGAAGGAATTCCTGCTGGGGATGCTTCCTGCCGCCTTTGGGAGGGACATTTGCAATGGTGCCTTCAATTATCTTTAAGAGCGCCTGCTGAACGCCTTCACCGGAGACATCCCGTGTAATAGATGGGGTATCGGATTTTCTGGATATCTTGTCTATCTCGTCAATATAGACAATCCCCTTCTGGCATTTATCTACCTCATAATTGGAATTCTGCAGAAGGCTTAATATTATATTCTCAACATCCTCGCCGACATAACCGGCCTCGGTCAGGGTTGTGGCATCGGCTATGGTAAACGGGACATTCAACATCTTTGCAAGTGTCTGGGCGAGGAGCGTCTTGCCGGAACCTGTCGGGCCGAGCAGGAGTATATTGCTTTTCTGGAGCTCAACGCCGCCCATGTTGAACTTCTTCTCTTTGCTTTCAATCCTCTTGTAATGATTATGAACAGCGACAGAGAGTATCTTCTTTGCCTTTTCCTGTCCCACCACATATTCATCCAGTATCTTCTTTATCTCCGCAGGCTTCGGAACCGACAGTTCCTTTGCGTGTAATATCTCCTCTTTTTCATATTCCTCGCCGATTATATCATTGCAGAGTTCCACGCACCCGTCGCATATATACACCATCGGACCGGCAATCAGCTTTCTCACCTCAGCCTGGCTCTTGCCGCAGAATGAACAGGTCAGCGCATCATTTCGTTTTTTGTCTGCCATAAAACCCCCGCTTAAAGAAAGTAGATAGTAGACGGTAGACAGTAGATAGGAACTGCCTTGTTTTTCCCTGTCTACTGTCTACTACATACTGTCTACTATTAGTTATCACCTTCTCTTCTCTATTACTAAGTCAATTATACCATACTCTTTTGCCTGCTCGCCAGTCATAAAAAAATCTCTATCCGTATCCTTGCTTATCTTCTCCATCGGCTGTCCGGTATGTTTTGCAAGGATATGATTTAACTCTTCCCTGATCCTCAGGATTTCCTTGGCCTGAATGCCTATATCCGTTGCCTGTCCCTGCGCGCCCCCCAGCGGCTGATGTATCAAAATCCTGGAATGGGGAAGGGCAAACCTTTTTCCGACAGCGCCGCCTGCGAGAAGAAGCGCGCCCATGCTGGCAGCCTGGCCCATGCAGGTTGTTGAAACCACTGGTCTTACATACTGCATGGTATCATAGATGGCCAGTCCCGCGCTTACAACCCCGCCCGGTGAATTTATATAAAGGTGTATCTCCTTATCAGGGTCCTCCGATTCCAGAAAGAGCATCTGGGCGATCACCAGATTCGCCACATCATCGTCAATAGCCGTTCCAAGAAAGATTATCCTGTCCTTGAGCAGCCTGGAATAGATGTCAAATGCCCGTTCGCCGCGGCCTGTCTGTTCAACCACCATGGGGATTAATGTCATTGTGCCTCCTTAAAATACAGGCTATGGGCAATGGGCTATAGGCTATGGGGTTTTCTCCTATTGCCTATTGCCTATCGCCTATCGCCTATAGCCTGTTTTTTATTATAAAATCAAAAACCTTTTCTTCCAGCATCCCTGCCATCAGGGCGGCATCAGAACCTTGCTCTACAAACTGCCTCTTCAGCTCCTCAAACCTCTGATGGCGCTCTGCAGCCATTTCTTTTATTTTAGCATCTATCTCGTTGTCTGAAACAGTTATATTCTCCTGCCTTGCCACAGCATCCAGTATCATCTCTTCCTTAACCCTCATCTCCGCTATCCCGGAGTATTTCTCTTTTAATTTCTCAGGGGTCATTTCCGCCGCATCCTCCGGCTTAACCCTTACCTTTCTCATATCTTCCATTGCCCGGGAAACAAATGATTGCAAATAGCTTGCCACAAGGGAAGGGGGCGTATCAAATGTATTCTTTTCAATAAGGCGCTCCACTATCTCTTTTTTAAGCCGTTCCTTTTCTGCCGCCTCTTTCTGTTTTATCAGGGCTTCTCGCACCTTATCCTTCAGCTGGGCAAGGTTGTCCAGCTTCAAATCCTTTGCAAATTCGTCATCCAGGGCAGGCAAAACCCTTTCTTTTACGGCCTTGACCTTTATCTTAAAGAGCGCCTCCTTGCCTGCAAGCCCTTTATGCTTATAGTCCTCATGGAATCTTACCTTAACCTCTTTTTCATCGCCTTTACCCGCGCCCACAAGCGCATCCTCAAGGTCAGGGACAAGGGCATTTGTGCCTATCACCACAGGATATTCAGTCGCCTTTGCATTCTCCACAGGCTTGCCGTCTGAAAATCCCTCAAAATCTATGACAACCAAATCCTTCTCCCGGGCAGGTCGCTCCACCTCGCTGAAATGGGCATTCCCCTCCCTCAAGAGTTCCATAGCCTTTTCTATCTCATCATCATTAACCGTTGCCGCCTCTTTCTTAAGTTCCATGCCAAGATAGCCTTCCACAGTGATGTCCGGCCTCACCTCAACCGTCGCGGTATAGGAAAAGGGCTTGCCATACTCTATTCCTTCCTTCACATCTATCTTGGGTCTTGCAACCGGAGAGAGATTTTTTTCCCTGACAACCTTTGGATATGAACCCTCAATAATTTTTGAAACAACCTCTCCCAGCGCATAGTCCTTATAGCGGCTTTCCAATATCGCCTTTGGCGCCTTTCCTTTTCTGAAACCGTCAATGGAAACCGTCGCCCCGAGTTCTCTGTAAACAGCATCCATCTCCGCGTTAATATCCTCAGGCGGAATCTCTATAATGAGCCTCTTTTTTACAGGGCTCAAATCTTCGATTGATACCTTCATTGTACCCCCTAAATAAAGTCAAAAGTCAAAAGTGAAAAGTCAGAAGTAAAAAGCAAAAACTGCAAAACTATTATTACTAAAGTCATAAGCTCTTTTCTAATCTTGAAATAAAGGATGAAAGCATAGCTCTAACTTCCTGATACCCTTTTTCTATTGCCAGATGAATAGCTCCTTCTATATAACCCAACTCAAAACTCAAAAAAAGCCAATAATCTGTTTCTGTTGCTTCCCTTCTCTCAATGGTCAAAGAGTTCTGAAAAACCTTGCCCTTGTTTCCGCCATAACCTTCTGCAATATTGCCAGGAATTGCGGTGGAAGATCTTAACAGTTGTTTCTTTATTATTCTGGCCTCTTCAGTATTCGGAAATTTACTACAAGTTTTAATGACTGCCTTTGCCAATCCATGAGCCCTTTGCCAAACTATCAAATCTCTATAATCCCTAATTTTCTTTTGACCACTATTTTTCTCCATACTTTTGGCTTATGACTTTTGACTTCTGACTCCTGACTGTCTTATCTTGGTGCGAGAGGGGGGAATCGAACCCCCATGGTTGCCCACCAGATCCTAAGTCTGGCGCGTCTGCCAGTTCCGCCACCCTCGCAAAAATACAGGCGATGGGCTATAGGAAAATATTTTTTGCCTTTTGTTTTGCCTATTGCCTATTGCCTATAACCTGTATTTTATTGCCTATTGCCTGCTTTTTAGTGAAATTATTATAGGGGATTTTTTTACCCGTTGCAACGGAAAATTAAACAAAAAAAAGGGCGGGTTAAAAACCCCGCCCTTTTTAAAACTTCAAGGCTAACGCCTTGAGTTACATACAACTGTAGCTCAACCCTTTAGGGTTGAGGTGTTTTTAAAAGTCATACTGAACTTTTGCAAAGTACTCGCTGACTGTATCGCTTGTTGCAGTGGACGGCTTTGGCTTTACAGAAAGGATGCCGTCTCCTGGCATAAACCATGCCGCCTGGCCAACAAGTGCAAGTTCTTTATAGAGTTTGTAAACAGCGGTCACATCAACCTCTGTGCCCAGGGTCGCATCCCATTCCGTGCTGTCTTTCTTTGTCTCTGTCTGCTGGAATTGGGCAACAAGGCCGTTCAAGGTCAGATCATCCGTTGCCTTGTAAATGCCGTAGAGCTGGGCAAAGGTGATATTGCCGAGGGTGCTGTTGTCAATGCTGTTTGCACTGCTGGTCTTAATGACTGCGCCGCCATTTGAAACATCGCCGCTGTCAAAGAATATGGCGGGCCGCACGCCAAGCTGAACGCCGTAAGCGCCTGCAACTCCGCTGAATGCAGTGCTGCTTTTATCCGTCTTGTTGTCGCCGGAACCATAACCAACGGCAACCCCGACAGTAGCAGGGCCAACAGGCATGCTCGCATCAGCGTCAAGGGCATAAGCGGCATAACTAAGGTCAGCGGCAGAATCCGTTGACGCCAAACCGCAGGAGCCTGGCTGACATCCCTTGGTCTTTGTGCCGCCCTTATATGCTGCATGAACCTTTAGATTGACAGGCCCAAGCTGTTTTGCATCCACGCCTACGCCAAGCCACCAGGGGTTGTCTTCTCCCACAGTAGAAGTTACTGTTGATCTGTTTGCGTCATACACTAAATAGGCAGCGCCGGTCAGGGCGTCTGAAGGCATGAATACGCCCTCTACGATATAGAGGTCGTGGTCAAGGTCGCCCTGTGTTGTTGCACCTGTGTTTTGGCTTGGTGTTGCTCCGGTAGATGTCTCCGCAAGTTTTACATAACCGGCGGCAATTGCCAGTTGATCGGACGGCTTCATTGCAAATAAAAATGCATCGACCTGAGAAACGACAATCAGACCGCCGTCCAGAAGCCCCCAATATACCTTGTCATCAGAGACCCTGAATGACTGGCCTCCATCCGGCGCATCGCCGAATACGGAACGGCCTGCCTTTACCCGGACAGGACCTGCATTGAATGAGAGATATGCCTGACGCACATTTATTCTGTTGTTCTGGTCAGTACTTGCTGCGCCGCTTCCCCACACATGGCTCCTGTTTGGCCCGCCTGTATTGCCCATCTCCAACTGCACAAAACCCCTTAACTGGTCTGATGCCTTGCTGTCAACATTGAGACGGAACCTTTGGTCAACCCAGGAGTTGTTATCTCCTGTCTTGCTATTGTAATCTGCCGCATTGTCCGTGCTGAATGCCCTTACCCTGTATGTGCCGTAGAATGTGGTATCTACTGCCATTGCAGGCAATACCCATGCGGCTGTTACTACAACCGCAAAAACTGCTGCGAGAATCTTCTTCATTTTCTCCTCCTTTTGTTTTTTAATAAGCAGGCAAATAAATTTGCCGTTTCTTCCCTATCAGCAATTCAACTTTTCTGTCCTATCACCTCCCTTTAGCCGTAGCGTCGGGGTTTATCCCGACGAATTCGTTGCCGCGCCCAGAGGGCGCCCGGGGCAACGCTACTTTAAAGTAAGCTCATAAATAATAACTAACTATTAGGGCCGAATTGATTTTACCCCCTCTTTTACACCACAAAATAAATTACTTGTCAAGTGTTTTTTTATTTTTTACACCACCCCCGCCTTCAACAGATCATGCAGATGGATAACGCCTGCAACCTTATCCCGATTTTTCACTTCGTAAACAAAAAGGGTGGTTATGGAATAATCCTCCATTATCTTGAGCGCAGCCTCTGCCAGCGCGCCTTTCTCTATCTTTTTCGGATTGCGAGTCATCACATCCTTAACGCTTTTATTTAAAATATCATTCCCTTTTTCCAGCGCCCTTCTCAAATCGCCGTCCGTTATCACGCCGACAAGGTGTTTGTTGTTATCCACCACTGCGGTAACGCCGAGCCTTTTTGCCGTTATCTCCAGAATTGCCTGTTTCATGGATGCGGCAGCCGTGATTATCGGAATATGTTTTCCGGTGTGCATGAGTTCGTCAACCTTCAGCAGTTTTTTACCGAGACTGCCCGCGGGATGGAGCAGGGCAAAGTCCTCCTCTTTAAAACCCTTTTCCTCCAGAAGCGCAACTGCCAGCGCATCGCCCATAGCCAGCGCAGCCGTGGTTGACGCGGTCGGCGCAAGCCCGAGCGGACACGCCTCTTTTTTCACGCCGATATCCAGCGCCACATCGCCTGCGCGCGCAAGGCTCGACTTCTTATCTCCGGTCATGGCGATAAGCTTTGCGCCCATCCTCTTGATGAGCGGGATGATCCGAATAATCTCCTCGGTCTCGCCGCTGTTGGAGACAGCAATAACGATGTCGTCTTTCATCAGCATACCCAAATCGCCGTGAACCCCTTCCGCAGGATGCAGGAAAAACGCGGGTGTGCCGGTGGAGGCAAAGGTGGCCGCAATCTTTTTGCAGATAAGCCCGCTCTTGCCCATGCCGGTTATAATCACCTTGCCGGTTGAATGCAAAATCAGGTCAATGGCCCTGGAGAAATTTGCGTCAAGCCTTAGGGCAAGACGGGTTATGGCCTCGGCCTCGATTTTCAAAACACGTTTTGCGGTTTGTATGGATTGGTTGGGTTTCATAATAAAAGGCTATAGGCTATTGGCGATAGGCTATGGCCATGAAATACAGGCTATGGGCAATGGGCTATAGGCTATGGGGTTTTCCTATTTCCTATTGCCTATCGCCTATTGCCTGCTTTTTGCCTATAGCCTGCCTTTATCGCCTATTGCTCCTTGTCTTACTTTAATTAGTTTTCCAATCATTCTACCTAATTCATCACAATACGCTTCAATTTTCTCATAAACTGGTTTTTCTAAATATCCTATTTCATAAGCTATCTGAGTTTGTGTTTTTAATTCAGCAAGAGAACCTTTAGCTATATAGAAAAAACGAATAGACTCTTTATCTGTGTCACGTTCATCGCCTTCTGCCAAATTACTGGCAATACTTACCGCACTTCGTCTAATTTGGTCTCTTAAACCGAAATCACGGCCAAAAATCCCGTCCCCAGATACTTTATAAATAAGAACAGCAATATCCTTAGCGTTTTGCCAAACTATCAAATCTTTAAAGCCTTTTTTGCCCATAGCCTATCGCCTATTGCCCATAGCCTGTTTTTTAACTATCCCATCCACTTCCTTCAACTGTTTCAACAGCCCCGGAAGGCTATTCAAACTTAGCGAATTCGGGCCATCGCAGAGCGCATGTTTAGGATCAGGGTGAACCTCCATGAATATGCCGTCAACGGCTACGGCAACCGCTGCCCGCGCCAGGTATTCCACCATCTCACGTTGTCCGCCTGATGCGCTGCCGAGACCGCCGGGGAGTTGAACGCTGTGGGTTGCGTCAAATATCACTGGACAGCCCATCTGCCGCATGAGCGGGATTGACCGAAAATCAACCACGAGATTGTTGTAGCCGAAAGAAGCCCCCCGCTCCGTGACGGTTATCTTTTTATTTCCTGTTGAGGCAGCCTTGTCAATAATTTGCCGCACATCCCACGGCGCAAGGAACTGCCCCTTTTTGATATTCACCGCCTTGCCGGTCTTTGCAGCCGCAAGTATCAAATCGGTCTGCCTGCAAAGAAACGCAGGTATCTGGATAACATCCGCAACCAGTGCGGCCTCTTTTACATCCTCTTTGCAGTGAACATCGGTAAGCGCCGGCAAATTGAATTTTTTCTTTACCTCCGCCAATATCGCAAGCCCTTTTTCAAGCCCAGGCCCCCGATACGATTTAAGCGATGTCCTGTTGGCCTTGTCATAAGACGCCTTGAAGATGAGCGGAATTTTCAGTTTGTTCGTAATGGCTTTGAGCTGCGCCGCAATTGCAAAGGTGGTCTTTGCATCCTCAATCACGCACGGCCCTGCAATTAAAACAAAAGGGGCATCGCCCCCGATTTTGATGTTGCCGATTTTTATAATCTTCATTTTTTCTTCTGACTCCTGACTCCTGACTTCTGACTCCTGACTTTATTATCCAGCGCCGCCTTAATGAACTCCTCAAACAGCGGATGCGGCAGCATGGGTCTGCTCTTGAATTCAGGATGGAACTGGCAGCCCAGAAACCACGGATGATTTTTATACTCCATAATCTCCACGAGTTTGCCGTCCGGAGAAAGTCCGCTGAATACGGCCCCTGCCTTTTCCATTTCTGCGCGGTATTGATTGTTGAACTCGTAGCGGTGCCGGTGCCGTTCGCTGATCTCCTGTCTGCCGTAGGCTGCGAAGGCGTGCGTCCCCTTTTTTAACACGCACGGATACGCGCCGAGCCGCATGGTTCCGCCCTTTGCCGTTACCCCCTTCTGCCCCAGCATCATGTCAATCACAGGATGCGGCGAGTTAGGATTAAATTCGCTGGAATTGGCATCCTTCAGTCCGCAGAGGTTTCTTGCCATCTCTATGGCAGCCACCTGCATGCCGAGGCAGATGCCGAAGAAGGGTATCTTTTTCTCGCGCGCATATTGAATGGCCGCAATCTTCCCCTCTATGCCCCTGCTTCCGAAGCCGCCCGGCACAAGGACCCCGTCAACATTTTTAAGCAGCGCCGCAGGGCCGGATTTTTCCACCTCTTCCGAATCTATGTAGATGAGATTTACGCCTGCGTCATTGGCAAATCCGCCGTGAACCAGCGCCTCGTGCAGGCTCTTGTATGAATCCTGCAGGTTGATATATTTTCCCACGATGCCGATGGCCGCCTCATGTTTCGGGGCGCGTATCTTTTTTACTATTTCCTCCCACTGTTTGAGTTTGGGCGCGCCGGTCCAGATATTCAGGAGTTTTACAATCTTTTCATCCAGGCCTTCGTTGTGGAATACCAACGGTATCTCATACACGCAGTCCACATCCTTTGCCGTGATAACCGCATCCCTGTCAACATTGCAGAATAGGGCTATCTTGCCTTTGAGCTCCGGGGAAAGGCCGCGGCTGGTGCGGCAGAGAAGAATGTCGGGCTGGATGCCTATCTCTCTTAATTTGTTCACGCTGTGCTGTGTGGGCTTTGTTTTGAGTTCGCCTGCGGTGTTGATGAAGGGAATAAGGGTAAGATGGATATAAAGTACATTCTCCTTGCCGAGGTCAAACCGGAGCTGTCTTATCGCCTCAAGAAAAGGCAGGCTCTCAATATCGCCGACTGTTCCGCCTATCTCAATAATGGCAACATCCACGCCGTCCGCCAGTTTGAGGATATTCGCCTTTATCTCATCGGTCACATGCGGGATAACCTGAACCGTGCCGCCGAGATAATCACCGCGCCGCTCTTTGGTTATCACGGCATCGTAAACCTGGCCCGTGGTAAAATTGTTTTTCTTCGTAAGTTTTGCCGAGGTGAACCGTTCATAATGGCCTAAATCCAAATCCGTCTCAGCGCCGTCGTCCGTAACAAAGACCTCGCCGTGCTGAAACGGACTCATGGTGCCGGGGTCAACATTGATATACGGGTCAAGCTTCTGGAGCGTAATAGCCAGCCCCCTGCTCTCCAGCAAAGCGCCGATGGACGCAGACGCAATGCCCTTACCCAGCGAAGAAACGACGCCGCCGGTTACAAAGATGAATTTGGTCTTGATATGTTTTTTAGGTTCGGCCATGGCAGCAACAAGTAAGTAGTAGACAGTAGGTAGTAAGTAGTAGACAGGAAAAGACAGGAAGGTTTTCCCTGTCTACCGTCTACTGTTTACTGTCTACCATCCTTCTTACCCTTTCCAAATCCTCCATCGTGTCAACGCCGATGGAATTGTATCGTGTTTCCACCACTTTTATTTTATAACCGTTTTCCAAAACCCTCAACTGCTCCAGTTTTTCCGCCTCTTCCAACGGCGTCGGCTTCATTTGAGCAAATTTCAGGAGAAAATCTTTTCTGTAAACATAGAGACCGATATGCTTGTAATGAATATTTTTTCCCTGACCCTGTTCTCTCACATATGGTATTGGATAGCGTGAAAAATAAAGCGCAAAGCCGTTTTTATCCGTTACCACCTTCACCACATTCGGGCTGTTAAGTTCCTCCGCATCCGATATCTTTGTTTTGAGCGTTGCCATGTAAACTTCTGAATCATCCACAAGCGGTTTCACCGCCTCATCTATCATCTCAGGTTCAACGAGCGGCTCATCCCCCTGGACATTTACAACTACATCACACTTAATATTTGCCGCTGCCTCTGCAAGCCTGTCCGTGCCGGACTTATGAGATGCGGATGTCATAACCGCCGCGCCGCCGAATTTCTTTACCACATCAAAAATCCGTCGGTCATCAGTGGCCACGATTACATCATTTACCAGCCTCGCCTTTTTCGCCCTTTCGTATACATGCCGGACCATCGGCTTGCCTGCTATATCCAGAAGAGGCTTCCCTTCAAGACGGGTAGAGCCGTATCTTGCAGGAATAATAGCAACAACATCCATGGGAGTCAATATATCAAAAAAACAGCAGAAAAGTCTACAAGTCGTTAATGAGGGTCAAAACAACCATATCGTTTGTGTCAGCAAGAAAATTTTTATGGCAAAACACATTAGTACAGCACCATTAGGACGGCAGTGTGGATCAAAATTTCCCTGAGCCAAGACCCCACTGAACGTGCTGCAATGAAGTCTCTGGAAACCTGCCTTGCAATGCAAAATACGAAGGCACTGGGGTCGGGGAAAGAAGCACTGCAAAATTTGTTTTGCCATAAAAATTTTCTTGCTGACACAAAATAATTGACATTACCTTAGTCTAAAAGTTTTTTGACTTTTAGACTCGCAAACTGTTTTACCACCCCTATCTTCAACACCCTTTTTGTCTCCGGCCCCACTCTGCCATACGCACCCTGCCTTACACCTGCCACCCATATAATTTCATTGCCGGAGAGGATGAGCGGGATTAAACCTCTTTTGCGCCTCGGAATCTTCTTTTCTATAAAGAGGTCTTTTATCTTTTTATGGCCGCTCATGCCGAACGGCACAAACCGGTCGCCGGACCTAAAGTTTCGTATGAGCAGGGGCGCTTTGAGTTTATCGTAATCAAAATAAGCAACCCTTTGAGATTTTAGATTTACCCCCACACCAAAATCTTTGGTGCGGGGGTTTACGATTTCAGATTTACCCCCACACCAAAATCTTTGGTGCGGGGGTTTACGATTTTGAACTTTTGTCTTAAACTCTGCAATCCTGAGTCCGCAATCCGCAATTACTTCTGTTCTGCCGTCTATTTCTAATTCCTGCTCAAATATAATGCCTCTGTCTTTCTTCTGACTTCTGACTCCTGGCTTCTGACTTCTTTCCATTGTCACCCTGTCATACTCCCTGTAAACAGTCAGGCCATGGGGCAGGTTAATTGAAATGTTCGGCGCTTTACCGGACAGCAGTTTTAAAAAATCCTCAACATGGCAACTGTAAAATCCCGCTGATGAGCCGAGAAGCTCCTCTGCCGCCATAAAAAACATCCTGACTTTGATTGCATCATGCAGACTGTTAAGTTTTTTTACCGAAAGAGCAACGGATGTTTTTCCTTTGCCCCTTGACCCTTGACCCTTGACCTTTTGCCCGCCCTTCACGCAATTCGTGTAAGCATCTTTTGCCTGACTGCACAGATAATCTTCATCCCTCGTAAGGATGCGGGAAAGCCTGGCCATGTCGTTTTTAAAGGCCGGGTTATATCCCATCAGCGCAGGCATAAGTTTAAGCCTTATATGGTTGCGAAGATATTTGGCGCTTTGATTTGAGCTGTCTTTTACAAACTTTAGTCTTTTAGCTTCAGCGTATTTTTCTATCTCTACTCTGGTTATATCAAGAAGCGGCCTTATGTATTTTCCCCTTACAGCCGGAATGCCGCATAAACCCCTTAAGCCGGCGCCATTTAAAAATCTCATTACCATCGTCTCGGCCTGGTCATCCCGATTATGGCCTGTGGCTATTTTCTGCGCCTTATATTTTTTTGCAGTCTCCTCAAAAAATGCGTATCTCGCCTTTCGCGCGACATCCTGAAGAGAATCCCCCCTTTTGAGAAGCTTGCGGGTATCTACCCTTTTGCAAACACACGGGACGCCGAGCCTTTTTGCAAGGCTCCTTATAAAGGCCTCATCCATGTCGGATTCTTTGCCCCTTAAAGAGTGATTGATGTGGGCTGCAATGAGGGAAATCTTATATTCCGCTGCAAGCCTTGTAAGGATATGAAGCAGTACAACCGAATCCACACCGCCGGAGACAGCGGCCACGACAGTGTCGCCCCTTTTGAGCATCTTGAATTTTTCAATGGTGTTTTTTGCTTTGTCCAGCATAGGGTTTTCAAGTATCATGGAGTCAAAGAGTCAGAGGGTCAAAGGGTCAGAGCAAAAACAACAACTTTGACTCTATGACTCTTTGACTCTCTGCTGCTGTATTTCATTGCATCTTTCCGCCCGCCCCGCCGACCTCCCCGATGCCGAGCAAGTTAAATGTCACCATGACTATCTTCTCCTCCGGTCTCTCCGTATAGGTAATCTGAGTATTCCAGCACTGGCGTTTATATTCAAGGCCATAAGCAGCCTCAAGGATTGTGTTGTCATTATAGGAATACCGGTTGTGATAGGTAAGGTCAACGGATGGGATAAGCTTAAACCTTAACGATGCATCAAGATATTCCATAAGAGGGCTTCTGGCATATCTATAGCTTGCATCCAGTCTGTCGCCTCTTCTGTCCCATATTCCGAGAGATGCATCATACTGGTTCAGCCAGTTATTATATACATCGTATGCGCCCTTTGCCGCTATCATTGTCCATGACAGGGGCTTTAGCCTGGCCTCTCCGGTAACAGCTGAAAACGGCCTCCTTTCATCCGCGGGAGAGACGAGCTTCCTTGTCGCCTCATTGATATCATAGCTTTGACTCAAATCCATGTATACATAGTCGCGATAAGAAGGATTGCCGCCTTCTATGAATTTTCCGGTCAGTATGGTGTTTAATGAATAGGTAATAGTGCTTGTAGCCGCAATCCTATCCACAGCGTCAAAATTGGGGAGGCTGTCCTGCCTCAGTTCCGGTATATAGGTATATACAATCTTCGGCCTTATCGTGTGCTTTATTTTTTGGACCGAGGCAACCGTGTTGCCGTTTGTTTCTACGCCGACCGGGGCGCCCATCCGAAGGATGGGTCGGGCTTGCTCCATATTTTCATCCCATGAATATATCTTCACAAATGTAGTGGTAAGGTCAAGATTCAGGTCATACAAGCTTCTGTCCGAATATCCCTCTTGCAGCGGATTGTTTTCCACCCAGTAGTATGTTTCCCTTATCCCTGCAGACGGCTTCAGCTCAAAATATCCTCCGGGATTCAATGGCAAAGACACGGCTGGATGAATATCAATGCGCTGCCCCGTATAATCTTTCTCTCTCTCAAAATTGACAAACGAGGATTCCATGGAAAAATTAAACGGTGTATCCGGCACCTGCTGGTCTGCGCCGGTCAGGGTAATTTCAGGAAGCCTTTGCAGCGTTGAACTGTCATCGGCAGCCAGGAGGTTGTCAAAATACCTGAACTGGGCCACAAGATTAAATTTATTCCAGGTCTTTGTCATGGAGACATTGCTCTCAAGGCTTACTAAAGACCGCTCCTGAATGTCTTTCCCGAAATCGATAAAATATTCATCATCGCTTACTCGTTTTATATCTGCCTTCAAAATAACATCGTGGGGCAAAAGCCCCCTATGCCGGTATTGAAGAAACCATCGGTCGTTGGTAGCGGTCATGGGTCTTGACAGGTTGTCTATTCCTTGTCTGAATTCTCTTACCCTGCTTATATCGTTTTCCTGAAAATGGTAGAAAGAAAACTCTCCATCCGTAGTTTTGGAAAGCGCATATCTATATTCTATGCCTTTGCCAATACCCCTCAGACTCTCTATATCAAGATAGAAAGTCGCATCGGCAGAGTCCGATATCGCCCAGAAAAAACTATTGTCAAATATAGCGCCCCTCACTCCGGAATACCCGACCGACGGCATGAGGAATCCAGTCTCCCTCTCGGTTTTCACAGGGAATACGACATAAGGGGAATACAGCACCGGAACATTTTTAATGTAGAAAAATGTATTCCATGCATGGATGTATTTACCGAGCGTTACATCGGTATCCTGCGCGTAAAAACTCCATGCGGGAGAACTGCCCTCTTCACAGTCGCATGTTGTAAAAAAACTGTGGTGCGCTGAATAGCTCTGCGCTCCTGTTTTTTTTATCTCATCGCCGACAACATGTACATTCTCCTTTTTAAAAAACAGTCTGCCGTTTATCGCAACGCCTACCTTGGTATCTATATCAATATCCAGGCTGTCGCCCTTTAATGTGTCTCCCCCCTCATCCACAATCTCCACATTGCCGGAGGCATGAGCGTGCGATGCGCTCATATCAACAATCATCTTGTCCGCCTTGATAGATGACTCTCCTTGAATTACTATTACATGCCCCTCGGCATAGTATGTATCTTTAGATTTATCATAGCTGAGCGAATCAGCGGTTATCGCTATCGGTTTCTTTTCTGAAAATGACTTGCCATCCTCTGCAAAGGCAAGGAGAGGCGGCAGAAACAGCAGACAGCAGACAGTAAGCAGTAACAAGAACGCGGAATGCGGAATGCCGGGCGCCCGCGCAGTGGGCGCGGAATTTAAATCCGAAATCCTACACCCCAAAGATTTTGGTGTGGTGGTAAATCCGAAATCCGAAATCCGAGGTTTATGCACTGTCATTGAAGCATCTCCAATAGGGCATCCCTCGCTTCTCCCACGGTAAAAACAGAGCCTGTGATGCATATCATATCATCGGCCTTGCTCATGGACAGAGCGGCCTTGCAGGCGTCTGCGACATCGTTAATAAATTTTATCTTTAATTTTGGATTTTTAATTCCGCGCCCACTGCGTGGGCGCCCGGCAATCCGCATTCCGCATTTTATAAGCTCCCTGTAAAGGATATCCAGCGGCGCAGCCCTCTCTGTCTTTGGACGCGTCAGTATTATTATACTGGCAAGCGGCGCAAGCCTTGATAATATCCCCTTTATGTCTTTATCCGCCATAATGCCAAGCACAAGAAATATATGTCTTATATGACCTATATGACTTATAATTTTTCTTTTTCGCAAATCAACCAAGGCTTCCCTTAAAACCTCCGCCCCTGCCGGATTATGGGCGCAGTCTAAAACAATCAAGGGTTTCTTACGCAATATCTCGAGTCTCCCCGGCCAGAAAATATTCTGAAACCCTTTTCTTACGGCAGATTCAGGGATACAAAAACCTTTCCCTTGCAAAATCTCCAATGCCGCCAAAGCGCAGGATGCATTCTTATATTGATGCCTGCCCAAAAGATTGAGCGTTAAGTTGCTCAAGAACCACCGTCTTCCTTTAAACGCAAAATGATTTTCTTTTTTGACCCTTGACCGCGCCCAGAGGGCGCCCGCCTTGACCCTTGTATTCTCATCTATAAAAAAATCCCTATCAAACCTGTAAAATATCGCTTTCTTGTTTTTGCATTCAGCCGTCAAAACCTTTAGCGCCGCAGGCTTTGTTTCTCCAGATATTAAGACGCCACCCTTCTTTATTATCCCGGCCTTTTCAAATGCTATATCCTTTATCCTGCGCCCAAGGATTGCCTGATGGTCTCTTGCAATGTTTGTTATTACGGAAACAAGGGGGTTGCCCACATTGGTAGCGTCCAGCCTCCCGCCCAATCCCACCTCCATTATCGCAAAATCAACTTTTTCTTCCGCAAAATACAAAAACGCCATTGCGGTGGCAAATTCAAAGAAGGTAGGGATTAGGGACTGGGGACTGGGGACTGGGGTTTTAGATTTTAATCCCAAGCCCCTAGCCTCTAGCCTCTGCCTTATCCTTTCCACCAACTCCGCCACTTTCTTATCCGATATCTCTTGTCCATTTATCTTTATCCGCTCATTAAACCGAACAAGGTGCGGTGATGTATAAAGCCCTGCTCTATATCCCGCCTCTGTCAGGATAGACGCTATCATGGCGGAAGTAGAACCTTTGCCGTTTGTCCCGCCGATATGGATTATAGATAATTTATCCTGCGGATTGCCGAGGGATTTTAAAAGGGGCTTTATCCTTTTAAGCCCCAATTTCATGCCGTATTTTTCAAGGCTGGATAGATATTGAATGGGTTTTGTATAACGGGAAGATTTTGGCATTGGGTTGGCAGGGGAGGGGCTTGCCCCTCCCGTTTCGAGCGACCACAAGGGTCGCCCCTACAAAAAGGATTACGGGGCAAGCATCTTGAGAAGTTTTCCAAGGGTATCTTTCATATTTTTTCTCTCTACTATCATATCTATCACGCCGTGCTCAAGGAGGTATTCGGCCCTCTGGAAGCCTTCCGGCAGTTTTTGCCTTATCGTCTGTTCAATAACCCTTGGGCCGGCAAACCCTATGAGGGCCTTCGGCTCTGCAATGATTATATCCCCGAGCATGGCAAAGCTGGCAGTGACCCCCCCCATCGTGGGATCGAGAAGAACGGATATATAAGGAAGCCCTGCCTTTCTGAATCTTCCCAGCGCAGCGCAGGTTTTGGCCATCTGCATAAGCGAAAATATGCCTTCCTGCATCCTGGCGCCGCCCGAAGAAGACAATATAACAACGCCGCAGCCATTATCCATTGCCTTTTCAATAAGCCTTGCAATCTTTTCGCCGACAACAGAACCCATGCTTCCGCCCATAAACTCAAATTCAAATATCGCAGCCATTGCCTTCTGCCCGTTTATAAGCCCCTGTCCGCAGACCAACGCATCCTTACGGGGCAATGCCTTCTGCGCTGTCCTCAGTCTGTCCCTGTACCTCTTCGCATCTTTAAAATCCAGCGCATCCACCGGTTCAAGCCCTGCATCGAACTCAATAAAGCTTCCCTCGTCAAATGTGATTGCCAGCCTCTTTTGGCTGCTGATCCTGAAATGGTAATTGCACTTGGGACACACATCCAGGTTTTTCTCTATCTCTTTCTTATATATGATCTCGCCGCAGGATTCGCACTTAATCCATAACCCACGAGGCACCCTCACCCTTTTCCCTTCCGGCCGCACAGAAGCATCTATTTCTTTTTTTAGAACCATAAAACCTCCAAGTTAGCTGATAGCTCATGGCTGATAGCTGATAGTTGATAGTAAAAACTATGAGCCATGAGCTATCAGCTATGAACTATATCTCTATCACATCCCCCTGCTTCAAAACCTTGATCCTTTTGTTATCTAAAAGGGCAATCTCCTTCTCGATTATATCCAGATACTGCGGCTTCATGTGAAATACATATACAGGAACTTTTTTATCGCCAGCCTTTTTTAATTCCTCAGCCATGCCTTGCACGGTCAGATGCCCGCTTATAGCCGCCAGATCCGCCATGCTGTTGGGAAACGATGCCTCTATAAAGATAGCCTTGAGATTATCCTCTTTCAGAGCAGCATCCCATATCCAATCTGTGTGGCTTGTATCCCCTGTATAAACGATAGCCCCGTCATTATCCTTTATGATATAACCCGTCGCATCAACAATATGATTCACCCGTATAGGCTTCACAGTCACATCTCCGAGGCACAGCTCTTCTTTCCCCTTAACAGGCAACAACTTAAGTATTGGACCGTTTACCGATGGAATGGTGGTAAAATCAGGCCAGATTATATTATTCAATACATTGGCCCTGAGTATATCCAGAACACCGTGGGTGCCGATCAGATTTATATGTCCGTTCCTTTTCCCTATTACATTGTCCGCCAGAAACTGTATGTCCTTGATATGGTCAAGGTGGGTATGGCTTATAATGATGTTGTTTATCTTGAGCTGCTCCTCAACATTCAAAACTGAAACCACCGTGCCGGCGTCCAAAAGGGTATCGTCATTGATGAGAAAACCGCTGGTCTTATAACCAGGCATTTCAGCGCCGTAACAGCCGAGAACCTGTATCCTCATAAAATCCCCCTTAAAAAGAAGTAGGCAGTAGACTGTAGACAGGGGCTTTTTAGGAGTAGACAGTAGACAGGGAAAGACTTGTTTCTCCCTGTCTACTGTCTACTGTTTGCTGTTTACTTTCCTTTTTTCCCTGTCTACTTTCTACTACATACTGTCTACTGTATTTATATTTTCCCAGTTTCCTTTTCTATCTCCAGAAAGTCAAGAAATTTGAGTTTGTGCATCCCTTTTATGTTTATGGCCTTTTCTTCCAGTGTAACAATATTTGCCTGAGACAATCTTTCCATCAAACCCTTTACTACATGGACATCAATACCGGTCTCTTGCGCAAGCTCCATGGGCGTTACGCCCACCCTTATGCAATTTCCATCTTTCATGCCGCCGGTCTCAGCCATGCGCATAAGTATATGGACGATCCTGCTCATGTTGTCCCTCAGCATAAGGCCTTCCATCTTTTCATTAGCCTCCAAAAGGCGGCTGGCAAGTTTTTTAATTATCTTTAGCGCAATATTGGTATTTTCCGATATCATATTCTCAACCGTGTGCGGCTCTATAACAACAAGCAGGCTGTCTTCCACTACCTCTGCTGTTGCAGAGCGCGGCTTATCAAGGAGTGTTGCCATCTCTCCCAAAAATTCTCCCGGCCCAAGCACAGCAAGCGTCTTTTCTGAATCTCCAATCTGTTTTGTTATCTTAACCTTTCCATTGTGAATGACATACATCTCTTTGCTCCGTTCGCCGTCCCGGAAAAGAACGGCGCCCTTTGGAAAATTCTTGCCAAACTTCTGGAGTATTGCATCATCACTCTTCATATCAACATTCCTTGTGCCGCTTACCGCTCACAGCTTACTCTCTTATTTCTATCTCCCCTTCTTCAAATGCCTTAACAAATGCCGCAGCAACATCATTGTCAAATTGAGAGCCCGCATATCTTTTGATTTCATCAATCGCTGTCTTATGAGGCAAGCCTTTCCTGTAAGGCCTGTTGGTTGTCATGGCGTCATAAGTGTCTGCAACAGAGATTATCTTGGCGACTACCGGAATCTCCCCGTCTTTCAAACCCTCAGGATAACCCTTGCCGTCAGGCCGTTCATGGTGATACATCATGCCCGGAACCAAATCCTTAAGCTGTTTTATGTGCCGCATAATATCGGCGCCCATCATCGGATGCATCTTCATAAGCCTTGCCTCTTCGTCATCCAGCTTATCAGGCTTTCTCAGCACCTTGTCTTCAACGCCTATCTTTCCTATGTCATGCAGGATTGCGGAAAGCTTCAAAAGCTCTGTCTCTCTTGGCGTAAGGTCCAGATATTTGGCCGCGGCAAGGCTGTAATGCACCACCCTTTTTGTGTGGCCGCCGGTATACGGGTCGCGTTTTTCTATGGCCTCTGCCAGGGCCTCTGCCGTTGCAAAGAATGTCTCCCGTATCTCCTCATAAAGCCGCGCATTATCAAGGGCTATAGCAACCTGGTTTGAGAAGAGCTGAAAGAGCTTCATATCATCCTCTGCAAATATCCCTTCCTTCTTATTTATAGCTTGCAAGACGCCGATTATCTTATCTTTAACCTTTACCGGCACGCAGACCATATCTCTTGTAGTAAACTCTGTCTTCGTATCTGCTGATTTGTAAAACCTCGGGTCCTTTCTTACATCCTGTATCAAAAGAGGTTCGCCATGTTCAGCAACCCATCCCGCAATGCCCTCACCCATCTTTAACCGTATCTCCTTTACCTTATCCCCTTTTTCACCGAGGGCCACTTCAAAATAGAGCTCTCTCTTTTCATCATCCACAAGCAGAAGAGAGCCTACCTCTGCATTCATAAGAAACGTTATCGCCTCCATTGCCCGCTTTCTTATGATATTCTGATTAAGGGTGGAATTGAGGAGCGCATCAACCTCGGCAAGGGTGGCGAACTGTTTTACCGACCTGTCAAGTTCTATAAAGAGTTTGGCCTTTTCAATGATGGTAGATATGCGCATGGCCAGGGCGGTTAAAATTGTCAGGTCTCTTTTATCAAACAACTCATTCTTCTTGCCCATCACCTCTATTACGCCTATAACCCCTTTCTCTGCCTTTAAAGGCACGCCCAGCACATCCTGCGGCGTATAGCCAACCCTCGTGGCAAATTCTTTATTCCACAGAGGATCGCCTGCCGCCTCATTGGCAACATAAGGCATGCCTGTTCTTGCAATCCAGCCGGCAATGCCGTCGCAAACGTTCATCTTTTCCCCTCTTAACCGTTCTGCAACAGGGCCTTTGACAACCTCAAACACAAGCTCGCCATTGTCATCAAGCCTGTAAAGTGTTCCGGCATCAACATCCATGGTCGTTATTACCATATCCATAACACGGTCCAGTATAGCCTTGACATTCGCCGCATCCACGGTAATGCTGTCAATCTCGTGGTATATGGCAAGCTCGGTTTCCGTAAGTCTTGCTTTTTTCTTCAACTCCGTAATCTCGAATTCTTTCTGGACAAGCCTGTCCCCCATAAGCCGGGTCTCGGTTTCAAGGAGCTTGATTCTGGCTTCACAGGCTTCCGGTTTTTGAAGAAACTCTTTGCTCTTTTGGGTCATATTGATATAAGTTGAGAAGAAAGTAGAAAGTTAGAAAGTAGAAAGTTACAACCTTACACTTACAACCTTACAACTTGACTTTCTACTTTATAACTTGATAACTTTCTACTTTCTTTCTAACTTTATCCCTTTTTTCAGTTTCGCTGCAAACTCCCCCACTTTTTTCGCCAAATCAGGAGCGTCCTGATTCTGCTCAATCACCTTTACAATGGCGCTCCCAACAATAACAGCGTCTGCCCACTTTGACACCTCTCCGGCCTGTTCCGGGGTAGATATACCAAATCCCACGCCAACTGGCAAGGGTGTAAACCTTTTAACCTTTTTTACATATTTCTGGATTGTATCTGATAATTCTTTTCTTGCGCCGGTAATCCCTGCAACAGACACATAGTAAATAAACCCGCTTGCCTGGCTTGCCACAAGCCTCATCCTATTATCATCGCTTGTGGGGGTTAAAAGAAATATAAGATCAAGCCCATTTTTATTCGTATGTGTCTTTAATTCAGCAGCCTCCTCAGGAGGGAGGTCAACAACAAGAACCCCGTCCGCCCCTGCCTTTTTTGCATCCCTGGCAAATCTATCCGCACCGTAAACGAATATAGGGTTATAATAACCAAAAAGGACTATCGGAATCCGGCTCTTTTTCCTTACATCTCTTACCAGTTCCAGAACACCCCTTAATGTTGCGCCTTTCTTCAATGCCCTTTCAGATGCAGCCTGAATAGTCGGCCCATCCGCCATAGGGTCGGAAAAAGGTATGCCCAATTCAACAATATCTGCGCCGGATTTTTCAAGCTCAAAAATAATCTCTTTGCTGGTTTTGAAATTGGGATCGCCTGCGGTGATAAAAGTGATAAGAGCCTTTTCACCCTTTGCTTTTAGCCTTGCAAAGGTTTCTTCTATCCTGTTTTCTCCTTGACCCTTGATTAAAACCTTCAAGGGCAGGCTTTTGAGTTTTGACCCCCGCTTATTGCCTGCAAGGGCAGGCTTTTGAGTTATCTTCATATCTCTATCCCCATCTTTTGCTGTTTGTCAACAAACAATGTATCTATCTTACTCAAAACCTCCTGAAACACTGCCTGTTTAAGCCTGCCGATTTTTTTTGAGAATTATATCTTGCTCTATATTCGTAATTGCATCAACTCTGATTTTACTGGTAAGTTTTAAATATCCTCCGTCCAGACTTTCGGTAGATATTTCAATTCCATATTCTGATTCTTCAAGGTTGCTGCTGATGCCGCAAACAATGACATCTGCATATTTATGATTGTAGCCGTCTTTTGATAGAATGAGAACCGGCCTCACTTTAAAATCAGTCAGGTTGGAAAATGGAAATCTGGTAAGCGCTATCTCCCGCTGCCTATAGATAACTTTCCCAGACATCGTCCTTTTCCCCTTTCCATATCTCTGCAAACTTCTTCTCTGAAGCAATTCGTAAAGCTTTTACATCTTCAGCGCTGCCTTCCTTAATAATCCCGATTTTGAAGTAGTGAATAAGGTCATATATTTCCCGTAATTTGTCCTTTGGAATATCCTTGAGTTCAACCTCAATAAGTTTTTCCATAGATATAGCCTTCATTTTAAATCACTCCTCTCATCCTTCCTATAAACTCAAGCCTAAAGGTTTGAGTTACGGTGTCTTATCGTAACTCATATCTCTATCCTCATCTCCTTGGCCGCGGTATTCAAATCCTTATCGCCTCTGCCGGAGAGGTTCACAATGATTATCTTATCCTTGCCGAGTTTCGCCGCCAGCTTCATTGCGTATGCAACCGCATGAGAGCTTTCCAAGGCAGGGATAATCCCTTCCAAAAGCGATAAGGTCTTAAAGGCATTCAGCGCCTCTTTATCTGTGATTGCCGTATATTCAATCCTTCCTGCATCGTGCAGATAGCTGTGTTCAGGCCCGACGCCTGGATAATCAAGCCCCGCTGAAACAGAATGGGTGTGAATTATCTGACCATCGCTGTCCTGCAAAAGATAAGTTTTGCTTCCGTGCAGAACGCCAACCTTGCCGGCGCAGATTGACGCCGCATGTCTGCCTGTTTTAATGCCGAACCCTGCCGCCTCAATGCCAATCATCTTCACACCCTTATCCTTTATAAAAGGATGGAATAAACCCATTGCATTGCTTCCGCCGCCGACACAGGCGACAAGATAATCCGGAAGCCTGCCTGTCATTTTCTTCATCTGCTCCCTTGCCTCTTTTCCTATGACCGATTGAAAATCCCTCACCATCATGGGATACGGATGCGGCCCGGCCACGCTGCCGATGATATAAAATGTATTCCACACATTTGTAACCCAGTCGCGGAGCGCCTCATTCATTGCATCTTTCAAAGTGCAGCTTCCTGATGAAACCGGATTGACCTTTGCGCCAAGGAGTTTCATTCTGAATACATTGGGTTTCTGCCTCTCAATGTCCTCTGTTCCCATATATATCTCGCAAGGCAGGCCAAACATGGCCGCAACCGTTGCAGTCGCAACGCCGTGCTGTCCCGCGCCTGTCTCTGCTATTATCCTTGTCTTACCCATCCGCCGCGCCAAAAGTATCTGACCGATGGTGTTATTGATTTTATGAGCGCCGGTATGGCACAAATCCTCCCGCTTTAAATATATTTTAGCGCCGCTTGTTTTTTTCGTAAGCCTCTCCGCAAAATAGAGCGGCGTGGGCCTGCCCACATATTCCTTGAGATAATAATCCAATTCTTCCTTGAAATTTTTATCGCTCTTAAATTTCAGATATGCCTTTTCAAGCTCCAGAACCACCGGCATCAAAGTCTCGGAGATATACCTGCCGCCGTAAACGCCGAAGTGGCCGTGTTTGTCGGGTAGATTTTGAAATCCTTGACCCTTGACCCTTGACCCTTGACCCTTCATAACGCTCCTTTTGCCCTTTCTATAAACTCCATGACCTTTATTAAATCCTTTTTCCCAGGCGCCTCTTCCACGCCGCTTGAAACATCAACAGCATATGGCGTTACTATCTTTATGGCCTGCTTAACATTTTCAGGAGTCAATCCGCCGGCCAGTATTAGCCTCCCCGCCTTTGCAACTTCCTTGGCAACGCCCCAATTAAAGAGAGCGCCGGCGCCTCCCTCAACTCCTTCTTTATATGTGTCTAAAAGATATGCGGAAACACGGTAACGTTCCGCCTCCTGACTAACCCCATGCCCGCGCGCTCCAACAACCTGCGCCCCTTTCATTTTGAATGTTTTTATAATCTTGCCGGATATGCCTTCACAAAACTCAGGGGATTCGCTGCCGTGAAGCTGAACCACATGCAGACCAACGGTTTTGATGATTTCATTTATCATGTTTGCGTCTTCGTCAACAAATACGCCTACTGTGGTTACAAAAGGCGGCAGCTCCCTGATAATCTCTTTTGCCTTTTCAGGCTCAATAAACCTGGGGCTTTTTTTATAAAATATAAATCCAAGGGCGTCTGCTCCGTATTCGCACGCTGCCAGGGCATCCTCAAGGTTTGTTATGCCGCATATTTTGACTTTAACCATTTCCCATCAACTCCCTCAATTTCTTTCCAATATCATTTTCTCTCATAAGCGACTCGCTCACAAGAAAGATATGGACGCCTTTTCTCTTCAGCATATCTACATCGCTGTAGCTGTTTATCCCGCTTTCGCTCACAACAATCTTGTCTTTTGGAATCATGGAAGCAAGGCGAAGTGTGGTTTTTATATCTGTCTTAAATGTTTTGAGGTCTCTATTATTTATGCCGATAAGTTTTGCCTTGGTTGACAAAGCCTTTTCCAGCTCTCCCTCATCATGCGCCTCAACGATACAGCTCATGCCAAGGTGATGACTTGTGTCGAGAAACAAGTCTATCTCCCCCTTTTCCAGAATCCCCGCTATAAGCAATATTGCATCCGCGCCGGCCGCCCTGGATTCATAAATCTGATATTCATCAAAGATAAAATCCTTCCGCAGCACAGGGATTGAAACAGCATCCTTTATGTCTTTTAAATAATCTATATGCCCGTGAAAATATTTTTCCTCTGTGAGAACCGATATGGCCTTCACCTCTGCAATTATCTTTATGCCTTTGCCTTTAACAGCCTTGATAAAATCTCGAGTGGGAGGAAGCTGCTTAATCCGCATCTTCAGCCCTTGAATAAGCCCTTTCACAGGAAAATCCGCCTTGAGCCTTGTCAATTCTTCTCTTTTATTTGCTATAATTTCGTTCAGTATCATTTGTTTTTAGTCTTTGTTTTAGTATGTTTTCCTGCCTACTGTCTACTGCTTACTGCCTACTGTCTGTTAGTCATCTCCGCCAACTTATTCAGTTTATCCAATGCTGCGCCGCTGTCTATTGAACCCCTTGCAGCAGCTAGGCCCTCCTCAATGGAATTGGCCATGCCGCCCGCCACAATGGCAGCGGCAGCATTAAGCAAAACCACATCCTGCTGCGGGCTTTTTTTGCCTTTTAATATGGAAAGTATTATCCCTGCATTTTGTTCAGGATCGCCGCCTTTCAAATCCTCCGGCCTGCACCGCTTAAATCCGAAGTCTTCCGGCTTGATATGATATGTTCGCAGAGAGCCGCTTTTTAGTTCCGTGACTTTTGTCCCGGCTGCAAGCGTTATTTCATCAAGCCCGTCTTCGCCCCTCACAACAAACGCATGTTCAGCGCCAAGGTTTGACAGAACCTTTCCAATTATGTCAGTAAGGCTGTCATCATAAACGCCAATCACCTGACACCGCGCCCCTGCCGGATTTGTAAGCGGCCCGAGAATATT
>JACQEJ010000022.1 GCA_016200645.1 Deltaproteobacteria bacterium
CCTATGACAATTGCCGGAACGCTGTGATTCTCCGCAATGGACATAATTTTAGAAACACCCTCCTGAGCCAAACTGACTATAATCCGCGACTGGCTTTCACCGAACAAGAGCGCATCTCTCCGCATGGTATGAGCAGGCAGTGTGATTTCTGCGCCGACAGCCGTATTTTTTGAAGACATACAGCACTCTGCCAAGGCAACTGCCAGTCCGCCTTCCGATAAATCATGCGCAGATTTTATTATACCATCATGGATTGCGTTTAAACAGACCTCCTGCGCCCTTGCCTCCATGTCTAAATTCAGATGAGGCGGCTTACCCTTATCTAATTTATGTATAATCTTGAGATATTCGCTTCCGCCCAATTCATCTTTTGTCTCGCCCAGTAAAACTATAATATCCCCTTCTGTTTTAAACCATTGAGTTGCATGGCGGCTTATATCTTCCATCAACCCGACCATGCCTACAGTAGGCGTCGGATATATGGAAACGCCGGATGTTTCATTGTATAGGCTTACATTGCCGCTTATTACAGGTATGCCAAATTTTTTACATGCCTCGCTCATGCCCAGAACAGCCTGCTCGAACTGCCACATAATCTCAGGCCTTTCAGGATTGCCGAAGTTGAGACAGTCTGTAAGCGCAATGGGTTTAGCGCCTGAACACACAAGGTTCCTTGCCGCCTCTGCAACGGCGATGGCGCCGCCTGTCCACGGGTCAAGATAGCAATAACGGCTGTTGCAGTCCACTGTCATGGCCAGAGCTTTTTTTGTGCCTTTTATCCTGATAACTGCCGCATCGGAACCCGGCAAAACCACTGTATCTGTTCTCACCATGTGGTCATACTGCCTGTAAATCCATTCCTTGCTTGCGATATTCGGAGATGAAAGGAGTTTTAATAATGTTTCATTGTAATTTTTGGGTTCAGGTATATTTTTAATATCAAGTGTCTGAACATCATCCTGCGAAGCAGGTCTTTTTATAGGTCTTTTATATAGAGGCGCATTATCGGTCAGAGGCTTTACAGGAATCATGGCAGCGATATCATTTCCTTCTGCCACGCGCAGAAGTCCGCTGCTTGTGACAATGCCTATGACAACCGCTTCCAAATCCCATTTGTGGAAAATCTCCTTTACCTTGTCCTCGCATCCTTGCCTCACAACCATCAGCATCCGTTCCTGTGATTCTGAAAGCATGACTTCATAAGGGGTCATGCCCTGTTCACGCCTCGGCACCAATGATACGTCAATATCAATGCCTGTGCCTGCGCGGGATGCCATTTCCACTGATGATGATGTAAGCCCTGCAGCGCCCATATCCTGTATGCCTACAACATAGTCTGTCTTAAATACCTCAAGGCACGCCTCAAGCAATAGTTTTTCCGTAAACGGGTCGCCTACCTGAACAGTAGGCCGCCTTTCCTCTCCTCCTTCGCCGAACACATCTGACGCCATCGTGGCGCCGTGAATGCCGTCCCTGCCTGTCTTTGAGCCCACATACATCACAAGATTCCCGACACCTTCTGCCTTGCCCTTGAAAATCTTGTTGCTTTCCATAATGCCGACTGTCATGGCATTAACAAGGCAGTTGCCGTTGTATGATTCATGGAAATATATCTCGCCGCCAACCGTAGGCACACCCATGCAATTGCCGTAACCTGCAATGCCTGCCACAACGCCGTTCAACAAATATCTTGTCTTGGGATGATTAAAAGAGCCGAACCTAAGCGAGTTCAAAGATGCAATGGGGCGCGCGCCCATCGTAAAAATATCTCTCAGGATTCCGCCTACTCCTGTGGCAGCGCCCTGATACGGCTCAATGTAAGAGGGATGGTTGTGGGATTCCATCTTAAATGCGACGGCAAGACCGTCGCCGATGTCAACGACGCCGGCATTTTCGCCGGGGCCCTGCAATACATATTTTCCGGTTGTGGGAAAATTCCTGAGATGAACTTTTGATGATTTATACGAGCAGTGTTCGCTCCACATGACGGAGAATATGCCAAGCTCAAGCAGATTCGGCTCCCTTCCGAGCGCCTTGAGAATCCGCTGATACTCATCAGAAGTCAAGCCGTGCATGGAGATGATGTCCGGGGTGATTTGCATGAAAGATAAATAACCAAATATAGAACAAAATGACAAGGGAAAAATTACCCGGCCATCCTCTCCTCAAACTCCTTTGTCTTTGCTTCATGCTCCGCTGTCAGAGATTCCAGTTCTTTGAAAAGGGTTTCGATTTGCGTATTCAAATTATGAATGGCAATGGACAGTTTTGATATGGCCTCGCCGTCCCCTTTTTCTGATGCCTCTACAAGAGACTGGCTCTCCTTTTCCACATCCTTTTCCAGAAGCATGATGGTCTTTTCCCGCTCTGCTATTTTTGTTTGCAGAGGGTTAAGCGTTTTTGAACGGTCTTCGGTCAATTGCGCCCTGAGCCGCCGCATCTCTTTCTTGTTCACATTTCTATTTTGCCTGTTGCTCGGACTGCCGCCGTCCCCGGACTCTCTCTCGTTTTCCCATCCTACCCGATCCAGAAATTCCTGATAGGTTCCCTCAAACAATACCACCTTGCCTCCGTCAAACACTATCAGCCTTGTTGCAATGTTATTGAGGATCAATTCGCTGTGCGTAACGATGATAACGCCGCCGTCAAAGGCATCAATTGCCTCAACCAATGAATCAATGGAATCCATATCAAGATGATTGGTCGGCTCGTCCAAAAGAAGAAGATTTGCCGGGCTTA
>JACQEJ010000081.1 GCA_016200645.1 Deltaproteobacteria bacterium
TCCTCTTTGCCTTTTGGAATTTTTATTTCCTCGCCAATACCGAGCAACTCTTTTAGCTCGGGGTCATCAACAATGGCTTTTTCAATGAGTTTATCAAGCTCTTTGTTATCTTCGTTCGCACTAGCCGAACTTTTCTCTTGATATTCCTTGTCCCATTTCTCAAAAATTTCATTTTCAAAAAATGTCTTCAGGCGGTCTTTCAAGGTACGATAGTCGTCTGTATGCGCAAATTCTTCTCTTCCTGCATGAAATAGGTTTGCTAATTCAACCGGAATGTCAGACATATCAATGTAGCAAAACAAATAAGGTGCGAGTGCTGGAAGCTCACAATCAGTGCGCAAAAATGACTCGGTTTCGCATCCAAGAGCAAGCCCATTTTCTATATAAAATAATTTTTCTCGCTGTGATTTATATGAATCAACACCTTTTGCGTCGCTAATATGTTTGAGGCGAATACAACGAATATTTCTGACGCCAACCTCGCCAAGTCCGGCAGGGAGAGTGATGTCATCAGCGACAATATCCTTGTTATCTTCAATGCGGCGTAGCAAACCTGCGATTGTATATTTTGTATCGCCTCTCCATCCCCGCATATCTTGGAGATATATCGGGAGCGGCGATTTTTGAAGTTTTTGATCTATGTCAAACGCAAGAGACTTCCTGCCAAAAGTTATGTTCGAGGGATTATCTAGGTAGTAATCGTATAATTTGATAAGACAGCCGTCAGCAAATTCTATATCTAAACCATCAATTTTGAGGGATTTTTCAAATTTAAAAGAAAAAGTACTGCCGTCTTTGTCCGTGCAGTATTCGTAAAAAGCAGTTCTGCTTTTGTAATTGCGTCTCACCAATGTCCAACCATAATCATTCGGCTTGCTTTTATCAGCGATTGTTTCTGCGCGCCGAGATAAGACCAGCTGATAACATCGCGCCTTACTTCCGCAAAAACGAATGGCCGCCGAACCGCCCTGATGATATTTACCAAAGACAAAATCAACATTTTGTTTAATACTTCCGCTTAAATGGACTATGGTGTTTTGGATTCTTTCCGGTGATTGCCCCTCGCCACGATCAATAACAGTGAGTGTCGGTTTCTTTTTGTCTCCTTCGGCCAAAACTACCAAATGATGTTTAGCCCAATCGCTGCGTTTTTTGTTAATTTCATCTTCGTTGCCAAAATACTTATTTATTGCTTCTGAAAGAGACTTCGGTAATTTTGGGTCTTTGCTATCGGGGGCGGCTCCCTCAACTTCATAACACCGACGCATCAAGAGCGCATCAATCGAGTTCGTGAGTTTCTCTACTAACGCATTGCTGGAGCTTTTCATTTGCCCCTCTACTTGACCAGCGTTATTCTCCCGCCCGCCGTATGGCTTCCATTTGCAATTTGCTTCATTAAAAAAGCTATCATTTTTAATGTGATGATCAATTTCATCAGATGATGAGTAGGATAACAGCTTAAATAATATTTGACTGTTTCTTTCTATCACAGTTTAAACCTCTCTTTTCTCCCTGCCAAAAATTTGGCTTTGGTTAATTTAAGTTGCTTATCTATTTCTGAAAAAATCTTATTTACCTCTTCTTCTGTGTATTCATAAGAACTCTTATTTGAACAATTCCCGAGTATCCTTATCTTTTCAAGAATTTCATTCGTTCTCTTTGATGCAATCCGCTTAAATCGTTCATGCCTGCTTTCATTCTTTTTTTGTTCCATCAAATCCTCCGAATAGTAAAAATATGCCACAAAAATATCATCACTATTTATAAATGTCAAGTAAAATATTCTACTATTTATATAAATAGTAGAATAT
This sequence comes from Deltaproteobacteria bacterium, assembly GCA_016200645.1. GTDB lineage: Bacteria > Desulfobacterota > GWC2-55-46 > UBA9637 > UBA9637 > JACRNJ01. The sequence continues at coordinate 1,812 of JACQEJ010000081.1, forward strand.
ATTTTTAACTTATTTGCGAAAAGTTGCGTTTGAGGAATTCTACTATGTATGCTATTATTCATTCTGCTTATAATGCAAAATTAAGGTAAATTATTTTCTCCCGACTCCTGACTAAAGACTTTTGACTGCTTTTAACATGGCAACCACCCACATTGACATAGAGCTACGAGGCAGATTTAAGCTCGCCATATTCCTTACGGCACTTACATTTATTGCAGAGCTTATCGGCGGGTTTATCTTTAACAGCCTTGCGCTCTTGTCTGATTCCGCTCATGTATTCATGGATGTATTTGCCCTTGCCTTAAGCTGGCTTGCCCTTTATATATGCGCCATGCCGGCCACTGAAACAAGAACATACGGCTGGCACAGAAGCGAGGTCTTTGCTGCATTTATAAACGGCGCAACACTCTTGTTTGTGTCGCTGGTTATATTTTATGAAGCATATCAAAGACTGGTGTCTCCGCCGGAGGTCAGAGCCATAGGAACAATGGTTGTGGCGTCTATCGGCCTTTAGGCATTATCATTATCATCGGCGCGGTTAAGATAATTCTGGAGTCAGCCCATATCCTTCTGGAAGGCGTGCCAAAAGAGGTTGATATTAAAAAGATTGTTGAGGATATAAAGGCCTTAGATGGCGTGCAAGGCATTCACACCCTTCATATATGGAGCATCTGTTCAAACATCCATGCCATGAGCGCGCATATTGATATAAAAGAAGATGCAAAAAACCGCAGGGCCGAAATTCTGGATTTGATAAACCAAAGACTTGCCAAAGACCACCACATCTTCTATACTACACTTCAGGCAGAGTGCAACGGCTGTCCGATGGATCAGCTTTTCAGGACAATTGAACACAGGGAGCATGGGCATTAGATAAATCATGAAAGAATTATCTAACAGTAAACCTGAAAAGATTATAAGCCTTTGGAAAAAGGGAAGGCATTGCCAACGGTCTTTCCACCATGTTTATCAAAGAATCCTTTGACTTCATCAAGATACTCCTTTTTGAAAAAGAAGTATTTACCGTATTTCAAGAAAAAACCTTCTCCGAACCTCCGGCCTATAAAATACCCCACCGTATCGCCCATTATTGCACCAACAGAGGCAACCCATATCACATCACCTGATTCAAGCACCCCCATGCTTTCGCCTGGCACAAGAAAGCCAAGAAACGCCGAGGTCTCAAGAAAGGTCATCGTTCATCTTCCTGTAATCTTTCCTTTCTTATAATGAAATCGCAAGCTGAAGTTAAGCTTGCAATCTTCGTATGATATGAAAGGAAGTGAATGAGATGAAAAAGATAATGACAGTCATAAGCGGTGTTGTTCTGGCAGCCCTGATCGCCGTTGCAGGTGCATCTGCCCAGCAGTCAAATCATACCGGCAGTATCGTTGTTAAAAACGACGACGAGTCAGGATTTACCGGGATGGCGAAAATATCCCTCGATTCAGCCGTAAATGCATCATTGCAAGCAGCTCCGGGAAAGGTGCTGAAGGTGGAACTGGAAAACGAGAACGGCTATCTTGTCTATGGTGTCGAGATCGTAAAGGCCGACCGCCGGATAGCAGACGTTAAAGTCGATGCGGGCAGCGGGAAGGTTCTAAAGATCGAAACCGACCGGAAGGACAACGAAGGCCATGAAGGAGAAGACTCCGACAACGGCCGCGAAGAAGGAGGCGAAAGGCAGTAACAATCATGGGCGGAAGAATTTCCGCCCATGATAAAAAAGGAGGCAGCCCATGATAAGAGGAGAAAGGCGGTGAAATAAATCTTGCAAAAGCGTTATTTTCTTTTGTTCATTCTTGTTATCGGTTTGTTTGGCTGTGTTAGTTATCAGGTTAAGCCGTTAAATACACAACCAACATTATTGCACAAAGTGCCGCATTTAATTATTGATACAAAAAGACTGCCTTTACCGGAATTGGCTGCCCATCCATTTAACCCGGATGACGGCATGGATATGACAGAAGTGACGATATTGGCAGTAGTAAATAATCCTGCATTAAAGATTGCACGGGATGAGAAAGGAATAGCAGAGGCTCAGCTTATGACTGCTGGGATTTTACCAAATCCGCAGATTACCGCTGGTATAGATCATCCAACCAATGGCGGCCCTGGGTCCATGGATGCATTCAACTTCGGATTGAGCTACGATATAAATAAGCTCATCACCCGCAATGCAGCCATTGATGCTGCACGCGCAAACAAACTTAGAATTGACTTAACTGTGCTGTGGCAGGAATGGCAGGTCGTACAACAGGCAAGATTGTTGTTTGTGAAAAGTCTGGAACAGGACAAACTTATGCACCTATTGCAGGCGTATAGGGCAATTGCAGCATCGCTTTATCAACATGCCCAGCAGGCCTTGCAAGATGGCAACCTGACAATGGACACCATGAGTGCATACATGGCGGCATTACAAAACATTAACTCACGCATTAACAATTTGCAGCGTCAAATCAGTAAAACTAGGCATGATCTCAATGCATTGCTGGGACTGTCTCCTGAAGTCAACCTCAAGCTCGTGGGAGATGCTAATCTGCCTGGCCTTGACCAGGAAAAGATTAAAACCTATATCGCCGGGTTACCGCAACGACGTCCTGATTTACTGGCATTGCAAGCAGGTTATGCCAGCCAGGAACAGCGTTTTCGCCAGGCAATCCTTGCGCAATTCCCAGCGCTTAATATCGGTCTGACCCGCGCCCGTGACACCAGCGGGATATATACCTCAGGCTTTGGTATTACATTAAACCTGCCGATTTTTAACCGTAATCAGGGCAATATCGCAATAGAAAAAGCGACTCGCAAAAGATTGTATGACGAATACCAGGCACGTCTGAATGCAGCATACGGCCAGATTAATAGTCTCATGACACAATTGAAGCTGGTTACCAGACAATATGATGGGATTAAAAGCACTTTGCCTGAGATGGAGGCCGCTGTGAAACATGCAAAGGAAGCTTTAGATGCAGGCAATATAGATGCCACAACTTATACCAATCTGTACGCTGCCCTGCTTGATAAACGCATGGAGGCAATTACGCTTGAGCAGACTATACTTGAGGAGCGGGTTGCCCTGCAAACACTAATCGGCAGTGAACTGCCCATGCAGGTTACAACAGCAGAGATTAAATTAACAGGAGGAGATTAAATTGAAAAGGGGTACAATCTTAAATCTTCTTTTACCAATCTTTTTTTTGGCTTTCAATTATGTGGCATCTGCTGGCGATGTTGTCGCTCAGGTGCAGACGCAGCCCGTTAGCCAGCATGACCTTGTAGAAACGTTGACAGGCTATGGCATGGTAAGCATCAATCCATCTGGCGTGGTAAACATTAATTTCCCACGTGCAGGACAGGTTATGCGACTGCTGGTCACCCAGGGGCAGGTGGTAAAAAGGGGTATGCCGATATTGCAATTTGATACCAACCCTATGGACAGCGTGAGCTATGCACAGGCTTTATCTGAGGTAAATTTTGCGCGCAGTGAACTGAAGCGCGTACAGGGTCTTGTAGAACAACAATTGGCAACTCAATCTCAACTTGCCAAGGCACAAAAGGCATTAAGTGATGCTGAAGCGGCATTGGCTGCGCAGCAAAAACTGGGGACAGGGATCAAATACGAATTAATTAAGGCGCCATTTGATGGAATCGTAAGTGCGTTGAATGTAACTCCAGGGCAACGCATCCAGGCTGGAACTGCTGCTTTGCAATTGGCACGGCTGAATACATTGCGTGTGCTGTTGGGCATCGAGCCTGAGGATATCAATAAGGTCAAAGTAGGCATGTCGGCGCTCCTGACCCCTGTATTTAACACGAAAGAAAGCATCACAGGGGTGGTTAGCGAAGTGCACGGCATGATTAACCCTCAAACACAGTTGGTAGATATGGCAGTAAGTCTTAAGGCTAAACAGAGCGCCCATTTGATACCTGCAATGCATGTGCGGGGAATGATTATACTGAATCATAAGAAGGGTTTTGCTGTGCCGCGTCAGGCGGTCCTCAGAGATGCACAGGGGGCATATATATTTGTGGTCAGACATGGCCGCGCCTGCCGTGTCAATGTGCAGACCGGTATCGAAAGCAACGGATTTATCGGTATCGCTGGACCGTTTAAAAAAGATGACAGGGTTGTAGCGCTGGGCAACTACGAATTGCAGGACGGGATGGCTGTTCAGGAGGCAAAATGAGCCTTTTTACACTCTGGATACAGGCGCACCGCCGCTCAATCTTATTTGTAGTGTTAATGCTTGCTGTGGCAGGCGCGGCCATGTCTTTTAAACTTCCTGTAGCCTTATTCCCAAATGTTGATTTCCCGCGTATCGTAATATCTTTAGATGCAGGAGACCGTGCAGCGGAGTTGATGGAGCTGCAGGTCACCAGGCCGGTTGAGGAAGCTGTGCGCGCTGTAATTGGCGTGAAATCAGTGCGGTCCACCAGCAGCCGCGGCAGCGCTGAAATATCCGTAAATTTTGACTGGGGCGATGATATGGTATCCTCCATGCTGCAGGTCGAATCCGCAGTTAACAGGGTATTGCCTAAATTGCCTGCCGGAACCACTTTCAAGGTCAAACGCATGGACCCAACGGTATTCCCTGTCTTAGCGTATAGCCTGACTTCCGACAGCCACTCTCTGGTTGAATTGCACGATATGGCAAAATACCAGATGATTCCTTTATTGTCCAGCGTGAATGGCGTTTCCAGAGTGCAGGTTGTTGGTGGCGCCCGGGAGGAATATCGTGTCACAGTTGCCCCGGCACGTCTGCAAGCGTATGGATTGACATTAAACGATGTAGCGCATGCGCTCTCTGCAGCCAATGTGATTACCGCAGTGGGGCGCATGGAGGATCACTACAAACTGTATCTGATGATGTCGGATACACGTCTTACCAGCCTTGAGCAGATACGCCAAACCATATTGCGCAGTGGCCCCAATGGCATAGTCCGTCTGGAAGATGTAGCTACCGTACAGCACGATACCGTGCCGCAATGGTTGCGTGTAACTGCAGACAGCCGTGAGGCAGTGCTGATTAATGTATACCAGCAATTAGGCGGCAATACCGTACAAATCGACAACGACATCAAGGCAAAGCTTACAGCATTCAAACCGCAGATGCCGAAAGGCCTAAGAATCAGCGCATGGTATGACCAGAGCGAATTAATCGTAGCTTCTGCATCCAGTGTGCGCGATGCTATCATTATCGGTGTAATCCTCGGAGCAGTAGTGCTGCTTTTGTTTTTGCGTAATATCAAGATTACCCTGATCGCCATTATCATAGTGCCGACTGTACTGGCGGCCACGATACTATTGCTCTATGTGTTGAAGATGAGTTTCAACATTATGACGCTGGGCGGTATGGCATCCGCTGTAGGGCTGATCATTGATGATGTCATTGTAATGGTCGAGCACATCATGCGCCGCCTGCGCACAGGCCAAGGCGACCACGAGGGGCATGTAATGTCTGCTGCGCGTGAGTTTGCCAGGCCTCTTGTAGGTTCCTCTTCTGCCACCATTATTATCTTCTTACCGCTGGCGTTCCTAAGCGGGGTGACAGGGGCCTTTTTTAAAGCGCTCTCGCTTACCATGTCAGCGGCTCTGGTTTTCTCTTATTTGATTACACTATTGGCAGTTCCCATCCTGGCAGACCATATGCTGGGCAGAAAAGATGCAATGCAAAAAGAGGGAGGCAGGCTTACAACCCATGTGCACCATATTTATACATGGATGATGCAGCGTGTGTTGAAACAGCCTGCTTTAATCCTCACAGGGATTATTCCTCTGCTGGCGCTGGGATATATTGGTTACAGGCAGGTCGGTTCAGGTTTTATGCCAAAGATGGATGAAGGCGGCTTTATCCTGGACTGCTTTACCCCCTCCGGCACTGCTCTTTCTGAGACAGACCGCTTGATGCGTCAGATAGAGGCAATCATCAAGGCTACACCGGAGGTGCAGACCTATTCACGGCGCACAGGCACGCAGCTTGGCGGAGGGCTGACAGAAGCCAACTCAAGCGATTTTTTTATTCGGTTGAAACCACTGCCCCGGCGGCCGATTAACAAGGTTATGGATGAAATTCGCAGTAAGATTGAGCATAATGTGCCAGGTGTGAAGATTGAATTTGCACAGCTCATGGAAGACCTGATTGGCGATCTGACTGCCGTTCCACAACCTATTGAAATCAAGCTCTATTCGGATAATCCAGCACAACTGCGATCCCTGGCGCCTCGTGTAGCTGCTGCCATCAGCAATATCCCTGGTGTGGTGGATGTGCGTGACGGTATTGTTTTAGCAGGGGATGCGCTGGAGATTAAAATTGACCGCACTAAGGCTGCATTAGAGGGCGTTGATCCTGAGGCTGTTACGCGTACGCTGAGGGACTATCTGACCGGTGCTGTAACCGCGCAGATCCAAAAGGGGATCAAAATGGTCGGTGTTCGTGTATGGATCCCACAGAATTTGCGTGCGGCTACCACAGATATAGGAAATTTACTACTGCATGCACCTGATGGGCATTTATTCCCTTTACGGCGCGTAGCAAGTGTATTGCCTGTCGCAGGACAACCGGAGATTACCAGTGAGAACCTGAAACCCATGATAGCAGTGACAGGCCGTATCAGTGGACACGATATGGGATCTGTCATACAGAAAGTACGCCAGGCGCTGATGCGTCCGGGTCTAATACCGCAGGGCGTATATTTTGAATTGGGCGGAATGTATAAACAGCAGCAGATTGCCTTCAAAGGACTTATTGCCGTATTCATTGGTGCGATTGCCTTGGTCTTCCTGCTGCTTTTGTTTTTATATGAACGTTTTAAGATCGTGCTGGCGATCATGGTGATCCCCATGCTGTCATTGTCGGCGGTATTCATAGGCCTATGGCTGACCGGCACCGAACTCAATATCTCAGCCATGATGGGAATGACCATGATAGTTGGCATTGTCACCGAAGTCGCAATATTTTATTTTTCGGAATACGGAGACCTTACGGAAACCATGGATACACTCCCTGCGCTGATCGAGGCCGGGAAAAACCGCATGCGGCCGATTGTTATGACCACTGTTGTAGCCATCCTCACGCTGCTGCCGCTGGCTCTGGCCATAGGCCGGGGGGCCGCCATGCAACAACCCCTTGCAATCGCCATTATTTCCGGGCTGCTGATCCAGATTCCGCTTGCGCTTGTTGTGATGCCAGCGATATATTATCTATTATCCTCGAGAAAAGGTATTGTAAATGAACCGGATAAAGGCAGATGATATTGTATGCGGATATTGATTGTTGAAGACGAAAAAACCCTGGCTGACATAATAAAGAAAGGGCTTGAGGAAGAGGGCTATGCAGTGGATGTAGCATACAACGGAGAGGATGGTCTTTTCATGGCAGAAAATGATCCCTCCGACCTCATTATACTTGATATTATGCTGCCCGTTGTTGATGGAATGACCATCCTTAAAAGAATTCGCAGGGCAGGGATTAGGATTCATGTGCTCTTGCTCACAGCAAAGGATACGGTGATGGATAAGGTATCAGGGCTGGACAGCGGCGCTGATGACTATCTGACAAAACCATTCCTCTTTGAAGAACTTCTGGCGCGCATCAGGGCATTGCTGAGAAGGAATTCCGAGGTTAAGACCTCTGTTATCGAAACAGGAGACCTCTTTATTGACATGGCATCCCATGAGGTGATAAGGGGAGAAAAATCGATATCGCTTTCAGCAAAGGAATACGCCCTCCTCGAATATATGGCTGTAAACAAAAACAAGGTGCTGAGCAGGACAGCCCTTACAGAGCATATTTACAACGAGGATTTTGACCTCGACAGTAATGTCATAGATGTCTTTATCAACCGCATCAGGAACAAGATAGACAGGGGCTTTAACAGAAGGCTCATCTACACCATTCGCGGGGCCGGATACATGCTGAAGGGATAAATATGCTTTCTTCCATAAAGACAAGGGTCATAGCATTTTACATGGTCGTCCTATTCCTGACACTATCCGCATTGGGGGTATTTCTTTATTTCAGCCTCCATAAGATCGTTTATAACGCTATTGACTCCAGCCTTCTGTCAAGGGTAAAGGCGCTGGCGACCTTAGTAACTGAAAACGACAACGAAACAGAGTTTAAATTTTCCGATGATGTCATGTGGGAATACAACTCGCCAAAATCAAAGAGCTTTTTTCAGATACGCCGCTTTGATGGAACCACTTTAGAGAAATCAGCATCCTTAAGGGATTCGGAACTTCCATTTCAAACAGGAGAAGACCAGACAAGTTTAAAGACCATCTTTTTAAATGGTGAACCCACAAGGCTCATCAATTTTTATGCCCCTGAGGACAACAGGCATGGGAATAAAGAAAAAAGCTCTGCAGTAAAAAACAAAGGGCACGGCCTTATTATCCAGTGTGCTGAGGATATAGAGGACAGGATAGACCTCATTCAAAGCTATAGTATCGTCCTTTCCCTTTCCATTCTTTTTATCATGTTTATCTCGGCATCGGGTGGTTTTTTAATCGCAAAAAAGGCGCTCACCCCCATAAAGGAGATATCGGAGACCATTGACAGGATTTCAGAATCAAACCTCTCAGAAAGGGTAACTGAAAAAAACATCCCGTCGGAATTGCGGGACCTGGCAGCTTCCTTTAATCGCACCTTTGACAGCCTTGAAAAGGCCTTTAATCGCCAGAAACAATTTACTGCCGATGCATCCCATGAACTCAGGACGCCCCTGTCGGTCATCCTCAGTCAAGGAGAAGTTGCACTGAGGAGAGAGAGGACTGCCGGGGAATACAGGGATGTCCTTTCAACCACTGTGGAAGCTGCAAGGATGATGTCACAGATAGTCCAGAAACTCCTCACCTTAGCACGTTTAAGTTCCGATAAAGTCGAACTCAAGATAGAAGATATTAATATCGGCAAAACCATCCATGAGGCAGTAAAACTGTTAAACCCTCTTGCTGAACAAAAAGGCATAAGTATAAATATCTCTGGGAATGAACAACCTGTAATCCACGGAGACAGGGCATTATTGTTAAAGCTGTTTGTAAATCTCATGGATAACGCTATAAAATACACTGATGTGCCAAACGGGAAAGTGGATATTTTTATTAAAAAAGAAAAAATTTTTGTTGTAACTGAAATAAAAGACACGGGGAGTGGCATACCTGAAGAAGATTTAGACAGGGTCTTTGACCGATTTTACCGCGTCGACAAATCCCGTTCAAAAGAGATCGGCGGCATCGGATTGGGCCTGAGCATATGCAAAAAAATAGCGAAACTCCATGGCGGCAGGATAGAGATAAAAAGCAAGGTCGGAGAGGGCACTGCCGTCACTGTTTATCTGAGAGGAGATAAAGATGGCACGCAGGCTTAAGTTTTTCATTGGGATATTTTAAACCGTAAACGGTCTGCTGATAGAAAAGATATTCGTAATTATGGCAATTCAGAAGGGGACTCTTTTATCCATTCTAGACCAGGCAGGGCTTGCAAAGGAAGAATTTATTGAACTGCTAAAGGGTTGATATGGATTTTGAAGTCTTTAGATAATATGAGATAAAGATACACATTTACCGCTGACCTTTACAGGTATGGTGGTTTACTGGAGGCAAACTATGGAAGAAAAGCAGATGGAGGTCGTTCCAGGTCTTGCGGGCATCCCTGCCGCAGAGTCCAGTATAAGCTATGTGGACGGCGAAAAGGGGATCCTGGAATACAGGGGCATACCCGTTGAAGTCCTTGCGGAAAAAAGCACATTCCTTGAGGTTGCATATCTTTTGCTTTTCGGAAAACTTCCCGCAGAATCTGAATATAACAAATTTAACTCTGATATAACCTATCACACACGGCTCAAGGTAAAAATACTGAGGATGATGGAGTTTCTGCCTGAAAACGGCCATCCCATGGAATACCTCCAGTGCGTGGCGGCAGCTATGGGCATGTATTATCCGGCGCGTGATGTCATGAATGAAGAGACTCGTTACTGGTCTGTGGTCAGGCTTATTGCAAAGATGCCTACCATTGTTGCGGCGTGTGAAAGGCTCAGGCACGGAGATGCGCCTATTCAGCCGAATAATGCCCTCTCTTTTGCCGCCAATTTCTACTACATGCTCTTTGAAAAGGTTCCGGACGCCTTTACAGAGAAGATACTTGATGCCATGCTCATCCTTCACGCAGACCATACCATGAATGCATCCACATTCAGCGCCAGGGTTGTGGGGTCAACGCTGGCAGACCCATATACCGTTGTCTCTTCAGCTATAGGGACATTGAGCGGCCCTCTCCACGGCGGGGCAAATGAAGAGGTCGTCCGCATGCTCAGGGAGATAGGCGCAAAGGAAAATGCGCGGCCATACATTGAAAAGATGATTGAAAGGCATGAGAAGATCATGGGCGTCGGCCACAGGGTCTACAAGACAAAAGACCCGAGGGCGATTTTTCTCCAGTCTTATTCCCATCAGCTCTTCAAGAATAATACAAAAAGGGGCAATCTCCTGGAGATAGCGGAAGAGGTTGAAAAGGTGGTAAATGAAAAACTGGCCATAAAGAAGCTCTATCCGAATGTTGATTTCTATTCAGGCATCGTGCTTCAGGAGCTTGGCGTCCCCACCGACCTTTTTACTCCCATATTCGCTATGGGTCGGGTTGCCGGATGGCTTGCCCACTGGCTGGAGCAGTTAAAGACAAACAGGATTTACAGGCCTGATCAGAAATATACAGGCCTGAGAAATCAAAGATATGTGCCTATGGAAAAAAGGAAAGGTTGAGGCTAAGGCTTAGGTTGAGATTTTTCTTAACCTCAGCCTTGACCTTAACCTCAATAAGAAGATATTTTTCCTTGACTTGCGGATATTCTTTCTATACCATTTTCTATCTCCAACAATTCTATGCGGGGCGGTTAACTCAGCGGCAGAGTGTCACCTTCACACGGTGGAAGTCACTGGTTCGAATCCAGTACCGCCCACCAATTCCAACAGTCAGAAGAGGCTATTAAAGATTTCTAATCAGGGAGGAGCAATGGTCAATGCAGGGCTATTTTTATTAGGAATATTTAGCGGAACTGTCAGCGGGTTTCTCGGGATAGGCGGCGCAATTATCATAATACCGGCCCTTATATACTTTTTTAAGATGACGCAGTATCAAGCCCAGGGGACATCCCTTGCAGTCCTTCTGCCGCCTATAGGTCTTGTGGCCTTCTGGGAGTACTATAAAAACGGGCATGTAGAGCTTAAGATTGCGTTTATCATAGCAATCGGCTTCTTGTTTGGAGGATTCATGGGCGCATATGCAGTGCAATATATTTCGGGCGGCATTCTGAAAAGGATATTCGGCGTTTTTTTACTCATCATCGCTGTGGATATGATTATGGATTAGGTTATGAAACAGGTATTCATAAAAAATATTAAAGAAAAAGACAGGATTGATGATACCTTTTTGGCTACCAAAAAAGAGATGGGTATGAGCAAGAGCGGAAAGCCCTATCTAGCCATAAAGCTCATGGACAAGACAGGAGAGCTGGAGGCCAGGGTCTGGGATGAGGCTGAAAGCTGTTCGAAAAATTTTGAAAGGAATGATTTTGTAAAGGTAAGGGGTTACGCCCTTGCCTATCAGGGCGGGCTTCAGCTGAATATATCGGAAATTGCAAAGGTAGATGAAGATAAGGTTGCCATAAGTGAGTTTTTGCCGGCGTCTGCCCGAGATCCGGATGAGATGATGGCTGAGCTGGAATCTATTGTGGCCGGTATCAGAGATAATTCCATCAAAAAACTTTTGATACTTTTTTTAGAGGACGCAAAAATAAAAAATCTCCTTAAGCTTGCGCCTGCTGCAAAATCAATGCACCATCCTTATCTTGGGGGCCTTCTTGAGCATATACTTTCCCTGTGCAGGCTTATTGACGGCGTAACAAAACATTATCGGAATATCAATAAAGACCTTCTTCTGGCAGGGGCTATACTGCACGATATCGGAAAGATATATGAGCTTAAATTTGAAAGGGCGTTTGATTATTCGGATGAGGGGCGGCTCCTCGGCCATATAACCATCGGCATAGAAATGATAGATAAAAAGAGTGAGCGCATCCCGGGCTTTCCCGAAGAGACTGCTATGCTCTTGAAGCACATGCTCTTAAGCCACCACGGTTATCTGGAATTCGGTTCGCCGAAAAGGCCGAAGACCGTAGAGGCGGTGATACTCTATTATCTTGATGATATGGATTCAAAGGTTCAGTCCATGCAGACCCTGATTGAAAAAGAAAGAGAGACGCCATCCAACTGGACAAGCTATCATAAATTATATGAGCGGTATATTTATAAGGGGAGCTATCAGGAAGGGCAGGAGATTGTGGATGAGAGATCGGATGCGGAGCTGGAGCTTTTTAAGAAGTAAGCCCTGTTTAGAGATGTATCTCTAACGGGGTAAGGCATTGATACAGATGGTGCCCAGGGACGGAATTGAACCGCCGACACGAGGATTTTCAGTCCTCTGCTCTACCGACTGAGCTACCTGGGCATAGAACAGGCAACAAATGCGCATATGCACTGCGCTTTATAAGGTAATTTATTCAACACCCTTTGTCAAGGCTTTTGTAATTTCCCCCATATCCCCCAGCTCATACTGCATAATGGCGAGAACGCTTATGGCTGCTGTTTCTGTCCTCAGTATCCGCGGCCCCAAAGTTACAGATACAAAACCTCTCTCTTTTGCTTCAGCAATCTCCGCATCGGAGAATCCCCCTTCAGGGCCTATCAACACAACACTTCCTGCGGACCGTTTTGATCTGAGAATATCCTTCAGGGTATTTCTCCCCTCTCCTTCCCAGGGGATGATTTTGATATAATCTCCCCAACCATCTAAAACTTCTGCAAATGTCTTGATCTCTTCCACCCCTGGCACCCTTGACCTCCCGCATTGCTTTGCCGCTTCCATGGCTATGCGCTGCCACCGCTGCATTTTTTTTGCCGGCTGTTCGCTCTCTATCTTTGGAATGGTTCTGGATGTGACAAACGGTATAATTCGCGACACCCCGAGCTCTGTCGCCTTTTGGATGATAAGGTCCATTTTCTCACCCTTGACAAGACCCTGGGCAAGAGTAATATCCAGATGGCCTTCCCGCAAGGCCTCAGATTTTTTTCTTACCGTAATGCAGGCCTCATTTTTTCCCACACTTTCAATGTCCCCAAACGACTCATGTCCTTTCCCATCAAATAAAATTACATGGTCCCCTTTTTTAAGACGAAGGACATGTTTTAGATGATGTAATTCTCTGCCGGTTATCAAAACTGCCGTATCCTTTTCGCCGAGCCATTCTACAAAGAATCTCTTCATCTAAACCTTCTCGTACGGGTCAAAGAGTTTTTTATACTCATCCAGGGCAAATCTGTCTGTCATGCCTGCAATGTAGTCGCAGATGAGACGCTCCCTGCCCTTTTTTTCCATCTCAGCGTACACATGCGGGGGGAGAAGCTGGGGTTCGTCCGAATAAACCTTAAAGAGCGCCTTGATGATGCGGTCTGCCTTGTCTGCCATGCGGATGACCCGGTGGTGGCTGTAGAGGTTTTTCTTAAGAAACTTTTTTAACTCGGTATTTTTTTTGCTCATCTCCGGGCTGAATCCGGCTATTGACTTGCCGATATTTCTGATATCATGGGCAGAGCTGATCTTCCTATCCTCTATTTCTCCTGATATTTGCGCAATCAGGTCTGTCACCTGCTGGTTTATTATCTGGATTATTGTTTGAGATTTATGAATCTTAAAGTCTTCTCCGGGAAATTCCTTTTTTATTCTTTCGTAGTTTTCCTGCCACAGTTCCGTATCCTTAAGCTGTGAAGCGGAAAGCATATCCGAAGAAAGGCCGTCATCTATATCATGGTTGTTGTATGCTATTTCATCTGCCAGGTCTACAATCTGCGCCTCAAGGCAGGGGGCATTGTCCGGTTCATATTCCCTTAACACCTCCGGACTGTCATGCTCGGAAGAGTGTTTTACGATTCCCTCCCGTACCTCCCATGTAAGATTGAGACCCATGAAACCGGGGTATCGCCTTTCCAGATATTCCACAATCCTTAGGCTGTGAAGATTATGCTCAAAACCGCCGTGACCCTTCATAAGGTGGGATAATGTTTTTTCCCCTGTATGCCCGAATGGAGGGTGCCCGAGATCGTGGGCAAGTGCAATGGCCTCAGCCAGATCTTCGTTTAAATGGAGCGCCCTTGCAATGGTTCTCGCTATCTGGCTTACCTCTATGGTGTGGGTTAAGCGGGTTCTATAGTGGTCTCCCTCGTGGTAGACAAAGACCTGCGTTTTATATTCCAGCCTGCGAAAGGCATTGCAGTGGATAATCCTGTCCCTGTCCCTCTGAAAGGCGGTTCTCAACGGATGCTCATTTTCTTTAAACTGCCGTCCCCTTGAGTTTTTGCTCATCATTGCATAAGGGGCCAGCCTTTTTGCTTCTATTTCTATTGGTGCGCTCATTTTTGTAATAGTTTTTATCATAGCTATTTGACTAATCGCTCCTTATAAGCTAAAATTTAAACATGAGGTATAAGATTCTCTTTCTTCCCCTGCTTGGTTTTCTGTTGGCAGGATGTTCGGTCATATCCAAAGAAATAAGGCAGGAGGTTGACAGAGGGGTAACCCTGCCCATGGTTCAGGCTGACCCCGATGCCTTCAAGGGTAAAAAGGTCATCTGGGGCGGCATAATCGTATCATCAAAAAATCTGCCGGATAAAACTATTATAGAGGTGCTGCAAACCCCTCTTGATGCAAGAGACCGGGTAACTGACAAAGAGCTTTCTCAAGGCAGATTCTTCGTAGAGAGTTCAAAATATCTGGACACCTTTGTATACAGAACAGGAAAGGAGATAACCGTTGCGGGTGTCATCAAAGGCGTCACTACGCAAAAGATAGGAGAACGAGATTATACCTATCCGGTTCTTGAATCGCTGGAAATACATATTTTTGAACCATGGCGGCCGGAATTCATATATGAGCCTCCGTCGCCGTGGTGGGATTATCCATCGTATCCGACAAGATAGGGGCTTTACTCTTTGGGCCCGCAGCCGTCTTTTATCTGTGCCAGATATTCCCTGTACTCTTCGTAATACTGATCCATCAATTCCATCAGCTCAGCCTTGTTTGTATCAATCCTTTTTTTTTGTTTAAGATATTCCAAAAATGTCATACAATCTCCGTCTTAAATATTGAGTGGGATAGGAGGATTTTCACTTTTGATACGGTATCGGGTCAACAATCCCTGCCTCTCTGAAACCCTTTAACCTCAATCTGCAGGAGTCGCACACACCGCAGGCAATGTCATTATTTTTATAACAAGACCATGTCAGATGAAACGGCGCCCCAAGCTCAAATCCTTTTTTTACAATTGCCGACTTTTTCATGCGAATGAGCGGCGTTGCTATCTCAATCTTGCTCTCCGGCCTTGTGCCCGCATCCATCACCTTTTCAAAGGCTTTATAAAAAATTTCTCTACAATCAGGATAACCGGAACTATCCTCCTCAACCGCGCCGATATAAATCCTCTTTGCGCCTATCACCTCTGCCCACGAGACTGCGATGGAGAGGAGATGGGCATTTCTGAAAGGGACATAGGTGATCGGGATTGCGGATTGCGGACTCAGGATTGCGGAATTGTCAGCTTGGAGGGGCACTGCTATCTTTTCATCCGTCAGGGCGGAGCCGCCGATCTCTTTTAGATATTTTACATCAACAACAAGCCTCTTTTTCACCCCATAAAAATCCGCAATATCATTGAATGCCTTGAGCTCTCTTGCCTCGGTGCGCTGGCCGTAATTGAGATGTAAAAACGCCATCTCATTTTCAAGATTGGCAATGGCAGCGGTCACAAGACTGTCCATGCCGCCGCTTACAAGGACTATGGCAAGGGGTTTGGTTTTCAATGGCGATTTTTCCACAGCTTATCTATTTGGATTTTACCCAAATATTTTATCCAACACAATATTTTTTAATGTATAGGTGTCCGGGGCCGTATCAATGGTAAAGACTTTCAGCGGGAGGCTGAAGGTTTCATATTGATCTTTTTGCCTCAAGTATATCTCCCATCTGCCGTCAGAAGGGATGCCTTCTTTGCTCATTCGTTCATCGAGACGTTTTTTAAGGATGGCGTCGTCAAGGCCGCATTCTATAAAACAAAGGTTGGCGCCGACATCATGCGCCAATTTTACTGCCATCTCTCTGAATCTGGCAGCCATAAATGTCGCATCGAGGATAACAGAAATGCCTTGCTTTAGTAAGCCCTCTCCCTTTTTCATCATTTCTTCATAGGTCTTGACGGTAAAATCCCTTGTATAGATTCCTTTTTCAAATTCCTCATATCTGCGCTCGCTTGGTTTCATGCCCGCAAGTTCTTTTCTGACAACATCCGATGATATGACATTGAACCCGGTCTCCTCCGCTGTCGCATAAGCAACGGTTGTCTTGCCTGTGCCGGTGAGTCCGCCTATTACCAAAAGCATCGGCCTGAAGCCGCCTGTTGCATAGAGGTCTGCAAGATAAAAATACCTCTTTGCCTTTATCACCGCATCTTTTCTTTCCTTTTCCGGAACCTCTTTTTGCTCTGATTTAAAGCCCTCAACCTTGCCCCGCACATAAGCCCTGTAACATTTATAGAAATCAAGAAGCAGGGCGACACCGCTGTCTCCGGATGCATCTGTGTAGACCTCTGTAAATCTTTGCGAGAGGCTGTGGGCATTGAAAAAATCCAGATCCATGGCAAGAAATGCGATGTCCGCAACAGTATCCGAGTATCTGAACCTCTCATTAAACTCAATGCAGTCAAAGATATAGATCCCGTTCGTTATGCAGATATCCTCGGAATGCAAATCGCCGTGGCAGTCTTTTATAAAACCCCCCTCAATCCTCTTTTCAAAGGCATTGCTGTGCTTCGTCAAGAATCTTTCACTATAATCTTTTATCCTCGCATATCTTCCGGCGCTTATCGTCTTTCCGACAGACGGCAGGGTCTGGGAGAAATTCTCATCTGTATTCCGCTTAATTGCCGATATCCTGCCAAATTCGGATATGCGGGAGCCAGCCTCTGCCGTTTTATGAAACTCTGCAATAATCCGCGCAATGCGCCCGATCATCCCGTCTGTCACAGAGCCTTTTTTGAGCAAAACATCCATCATATTTTCAGACGGAAGCCGGTTCATCTTTACCGCATATTCTATCGTCGCGCCGTCTCCTTCTATTGTTATCATGCCCTTTTTTTCTTTTATTTCAACAACGTCAAAATACATATCAGGGCAGAGCCTTTTGTTTAATATAACCTCCTGATGGCAGAAAAATCTCCTCTTTTCAAGGGTTGTAAAATCAAGAAAACCAAAGTCAACCGGCTTTTTTATCTTATAAACATACCTGGGTGTGAAAAACAGGTAGGAGATATGGGTCTGCCGCAATTCTACTTCAGGTGGAGAATCCGGGTAGGCGGATGGTTTGAGCAATGCCTGAACAAAAGGAGGAAGGGCCATGATAAAATCTCCTTGAAAAAATAGGCTTAAGGCTTATGGCTGAAGGAAACAAACACCTGTCTTTGGTCTTCAGCCATAAGCCTTTCACTTGTCTTTTTCCATCACATACAATCCCGGCAAATAGCGATATCTCTCGTTATAGTCAAGGCCGTATCCCACAAGAAAGTTTTCCTTTGTATGAAACCCGAGATAGTCTATTTCTACATGCGCCTGTCTGCAATGGGGCTTGTCCACAAGCGCGCAGAGCTTTAATGAGGCAGGGCCTCTTGTCCCAAGGTGTTTCAAGATAACTTTTAATGTCATGCCTGTATCAATTATGTCCTCTACCACGATAATCTCTCTATTTTCAATATTGGCATCTATATCCTTTGTAATACGCACATTGCCTGAGCTTGTATCTCCGCTTCCATAACTTGCGGCTCTTATGAAGTCTATTTCAACAGGCATTTTTAATGCCCGTATTAAATCTGCCAGAAAGACGAAAGAACCTTTTAGTATGCCGATGAGGATGGGCGTCTTGCCTGCGTAATCCCTTCTTATTTCATTGGCAAGCCTTGTTATTGCAAGGTGGATTTCCTCAGGTGGAAATAGCTGCTTCAGGCGAGTTTTCATGGCATATATAATGCGTTGTTGTATCTAACGGGAACCCCCTGCCCCTTTTACCGCTACCCTTCCTTCTTCGCCAATCATGCCTTTCACCTCAAAGTGAACCGGCAAGAACTGTTCGATTACCCATATATTGGTCAGGAGATGGTTTGTTATTCTGCTCGTTGTAAAAGAAGATTCTCCGCTCGCCAGGGCCATGTATAAAACCATCTGGTCTGCAAGATGCGGGTCTAATGCGCCGGCGCTATTTAGATGGTGCAGAAAATCATCTGCCGCTTCATCTGCAACAGTTTCCGCCCTTTTCCCTATTGCTCCCAAACCGATAAAGCCGGCCTTTAGATTTTCAAATTCAGCTATGATAAAGAGGAATGTCCCCTTGCCGGGCGAAGGGACCTCCGTTATTATACTTTGGATTTGCAATTTGAGATCCGGAATTTCCAGCCTCTTGAGGGTCCGCGCCTTCTGCCTTTCTGCAATAGAGAGAGGGAGGTTGGCAACAGCGGATATGAGCACAAGTCTTTCTAACCTTCCCCTTTCCGTGAGGGAGATAGATTGCAGCGGTTTTTTACGCTGTTGAATCGCAACCGCCACCTCACCCCCCCCGACCGGATAAAAGCCGAATTTCCGAACAGCCATGTTTATCTCAATCCCGCTCTTTGCAACCGCCGGGATAAATATCTCTTTTAAATAATCTGCCGGCGGACTCCACGGCACATGGGTTCCGCCCCTGATAATTACCTCGGATGGTCCGCCAGCAAAAGCCAACACCGGCGCTATGGTTTGAAAAATGAGGCCTGTTGCGCCTGCGCTGGCTTTGATGTCCGCCACATCAAAACAATATCTGCCGCTTGCAGCCGCACCAGGAAAAAATCTTAAGATGCGAGAGCTTAATTCAGCATGTTCAAGCCTTCCGCCTGTTACGGCCGCCGCTGCCTTTGCGCTCATCAGATGCTGGGGTTTTAGTCCCGGCGCCTTTCGGCCTGCACGGATGTTGAATATTTCCAGAGACCTTCCGGCAATGGCGGAAAGGGAGAGCGCGGTTCTGAGGATCTGGCCGCCGCCTTCGCCGTAAGAACCATCGATTTGAACAATAGTGTTGGGCAATTGATTCAGACTCAAGGCTTATGAATAATAATGTCCATATCTTTGGCAACGGCAAAACATTCCAGATTTGAGCCCCTTTGCTTGATTATCCTTTTGCACTCTTCAACCATGCTGTCTACCTGTTCGTCTGTCCTGTCCTGATTGTGGTGAAAGAGCCCAAACCTCTTTACACCCGCCTCAAGGGCAAGATTTAGGCTGTCCAGATAAACCGAATGACCCCATGTTCTTGCGTATCTATGATATTCCTCGGGCAGATATTCGGAATCATGAATCAAAAGGTCAGCCCCTTTGCAGAATTCAACATAATCCTCAAACTTAAGTCCGCTGGGATGCACATAAGAAAGCTCGTTATCTGTGATAAACACAAAGGTCTTGTTATCTTCAGAGAATTTGTAACCCATTCCCTGATTGGGATGGCTGGTATGAATCTGGGTTATAGAAAGCCCTTTGATCCTGAACCAGTCCGGACATGCCCCTACATAGGATATCTCCGCCTTTATGTCCTGAAGCCTTACAGGAAAGTTCGGCGCCTGCATGGTCTTTGAAATTATCTGTTTTATAGATTCCTGGGCCAGGGGAGAGCCCAGCATATTTATCTGTGTGCCTTTCATATACAACGGCTTAAAAAACGGGAACCCGAGGATGTGATCCCAGTGGGCATGTGTAAATATTATGTTGAAGTCTTTTCTGCCCGCCTTTACTAGGCTGTTTCCAAGCCTCCGTATGCCGGATCCTGCATCTATTATGATGATGCTGTCATCATTTGTCCGAAGCTCCACGCATGTGGTGTCGCCGCCGTATTTCAGATACTCCTTGCCCGAAACAGGGATGGACCCCCGCGCCCCCCAGCATCGTATGAACACAAATTCTCCCTCCTCCATTTCTCATGAGGATTTTCGGATTCAGGCAAATAATATACCCTAAAATACGAATTGTCAACTGTCTGTCATTAGCTTTTGCTTCATTGACTTTACTTCTCATGGATGTCTCTATTATTTTATTATCTCAGTATGCTATACTTAAAAACATTGGAGGGTTTGTGCTTTCTCAAAATGTTATAAGAGAGCTAACACGGATTGCAGGCGAAGAGAATATTTCAACTTCAAAGGAAGATCTCATCTGTTACTCCTACGACGCAACAAATCAGAAATTCCTTCCTGATGCGGTAGTCTTTCCAAAGAACGTTGATGAAATCTCGCTCATTATACAGATGGCCAACAGAGAAGGTTTCCCGGTTGTGCCAAGGGGCGCTGGCTCAGGCTTTTCAGGAGGTTCTCTGCCTGTTGAGGGCGGTGTTGTTGTCTCTCTGGAAAGGATGAATAAAATCCTGAAGATTGATGCAGATAATCTTATTGCTGTTGTTGAGCCTGGTGTTGTTACAGGGGAATTTCAATGGGAGGTGGAAAGGCTTGGGCTTTTTTATCCGCCGGATCCATCCAGCCTTAAATTCTGCACTATCGGAGGAAATGCGGCTGAGTGCGCGGGCGGGCCAAGGGCGGTAAAATACGGGGTAACAAAGGATTATGTTCTTGGATTAGAGGTGGTGCTTCCAACAGGCGAGATAATCAATACCGGCGCACAGACTCTCAAAGGTGTGGTGGGTTATGATCTGACAAAACTGATGGTAGGTTCTGAGGGAACGCTCGGTATTGTTACAAAGATCGTTTTAAAATTATTGCCCCTGCCGGAGGCAACCAAGACCATGCTTGCTGTTTTTTCAGATATACGGGATGCAGCCACAGTTGCTTCAAAGATAATTTCTTCAAAGATTATCCCTTCAACATTAGAGTTTATGGACAAGAGCAGCATAAGCTGCGTTGATGACTATGCAAGTATGGGACTTCCGGCAGATATTGAGGCGGTTCTTTTAATAGAGGTGGACGGCGACCGGGATTTGATAGAAAAACAAGCGGCGCTTATTCAAAAGATATGCCGTGATAACGGCGCAAAAGAGGTAAGGATTGCAGGAGATAAAAAAGAGGTGAAAAAACTCTGGCAGGTGCGGCGCGCAATATCTCCGGCATTGGCAAAACTAAAGCCTAATAAAATAAACGAAGATATTGTCGTGCCGAGGAGCAAAATACCGGATGCAATAATCGGCGTAAGAATGGTTGCAGAAAAATACAATCTCATAAACGCCAATTTCGGCCATGCAGGCGACGGAAATATTCATGTGAACATTATGATTGATAAGACGAATACGGATGAGCTTCGTAGGGCGGAAAAAGCCGTCAAGGAAATCTTTGAGCTTGTTCTTGGTCTCGGAGGCACAATCTCAGGCGAGCATGGGATTGGCATTTCCAAGATGCCGTATATCGGCATGGAGTTGAGCCATACTGCAATAGATGTGATGAAAAAGATAAAACAGGTTTTAGACCCGAAAGGCATTTTGAATCCCGGAAAGATATTTCCTCATACACAGTTGACAAGTTGTAACTCAAACCTTCAGGTTTGATACATCAAGGCTAAAGCCTTGAGTTACAGTTCTCGTGCTATAACATGGCGCCTCAACAGCTTAATAAAAAATCCATATTCAGCTGGTGTCTGTTCGATTTCGCCAACTCCAGCTATTCCGCTGTCATTGCCGCGGTGGTTTTTCCTGTCTATTATGCCAATGTCGTGGTGGGTAATACAAACGGCAACGGAGATTTGTGGTGGGGCAGGGCGATTTCCTTAAGCATGGCAATCATCGCCGTAAGCTCCCCTTTCCTCGGAGGCATTGCAGATTATGCCGGCGCAAGAAAGAGGCTTCTCTTCCTTTACACTGCCATGAGTGTATGCGCCATAGCAGGTTTCTCTGCGCTAGGCCGGGGGACGGTTGTAACAGGTTTTGTTATGATTCTGGCTGCCAATATTGGCATGGAGGGGGGTCTTGTATTTTATAATTCATTTCTTCCGGAAATAGCGCCGAGAGAATATCATGGAAGAGTCTCGGCATGGGGCTTTGGAACCGGCTATGCAGGCTCCATTGTCTCCCTCCTCCTTGCCATGCCTTTTGTAAAGACAGGCAGCTTTGAACTGGTGTGGCTCATGGTAGCCGTCTTTTTTCTGCTCTTTTCCCTTCCTGCCTTTATCTTTCTCCCGCCGGACAGGAGAAACGATTTTTCTTTATTCAAGGCCGGTACAACTGGTGTACAATATACTATCGCGACATTGAAGGAATTGTGGGGTAAAAAGGAGATAAGAAAATTCCTCCTTGCGTATTTGATATATGAGGACGGGATCAATACCGTCATAATATTCTCAAGCCTTTTTGCAGCCACAACCCTCGGTTTTAAGCCGCAGGAATTGATAATTCTTTATATTGTTGTCCAGGTTACGG
Source organism: Deltaproteobacteria bacterium (assembly GCA_016200645.1). Lineage (GTDB taxonomy): Bacteria > Desulfobacterota > GWC2-55-46 > UBA9637 > UBA9637 > JACRNJ01. The sequence goes on from JACQEJ010000081.1 coordinate 24,341, forward strand.
CCCTTATCGGCGCATTCATCATGGCAAAACCGATAGACATGCTGGGGCCAAAGAAGGTTGTTATCGCCTCTCTTATTATGTGGAGCAGTGTGGTAACTCTGGCATTTTTTGTGGAGACCAAAACCCAATTCTGGGGCATAGCCTCTTTTGCAGGTCTCGGCCTGGGAACAGTGCAGGCGGCAAACAGGGCATTTTACACCCAATTTATCCCGCATGAAAAGGAGAGCGAGTATTTCGGCATATATTCCCTTGTCGGGAAGACATCGGCCATACTTGGGCCGTTGGTTTTTGGCTTCACCTCTTCCGCATTCGGAAGCCAGAGGCCGGCGATCCTTTCGGTAGCGGTGTTTTTTATTGCAGGCACTATCGTACTCTCTTTTGTGAGAGACGGCGGGCCTAATATAAATATAAGTCAGGAGTCAGAAGTCAGAAGTCAGAATACAGGATAAAAACTTTATTTTTTGTATTTGTCTTTATTATGATTGGAACTTTGATGCGAGAGACATACACAATACCTCAATCCTTTGAAAAATCCGCATTCTCCCATCCTGAAAAAATTGCCCTTCAGGCAAAGGTTGGCGATGTTTATAAAAGCTACACCTATGGGAAAGTCTTAGGCAGGGCTAAAAATCTTGCAACCTTTTTAATTTCCGAAGGTGTAAAAAAGGGGGATAGGATTGCCATTTATGCAAAAACCTGTCCTGAATGGGGGATAGCCTATCTGGGGCTTATTATGGCAGGCGCAGCTGCAGTGCCTGTTGATGCGCAGCTTGAGGCAGGGGATGTAAGAAATATCCTTGCTCATTCAACGAGCGACATAATCTTTGTGTCCGAAGATACCCTCCCTAAGGCATTAAAAGCCGCAGATGGCATGAGCATAAGGATAATAAATTTAGATGGCGCTGAGTTTTTAAATATCGTTAAAACCAGCCATGAGGAAAGACCTCTGCCGGAGATTTGCGAAACCGATATTGCCTCAATCGTTTACACCTCAGGGACAACGGGGATACCCAAAGGGGTCATGCTCAGCCATAAAAACCTCTGCTTCGACGCCTTCAGCATTATAGAGGCAGGCCTGTATCGAGAAAATGACAATATCCTCGGCGTATTGCCCCTTAATCATACATATCCGTTTATGGGAACCCTTCTCGCGCCGCTCTTTGCAGGCGCCATAGTTACTTATCTAACGGTATTGAAGGGACCCGAGATAATAAAGACCATGAGGGATTGCGGCATTACTGTCTTTATAGCCGTGCCTCAGCTTTTTGAAATGCTCTTACGAGGCATCTATTCAAAGATGCCATCTCTTTTTTTGAAAGGGCTTATATATCTGTGCGGCTGGATAAGAGAAAAAACAGGATTTAATCTTGGTAAAATTCTTTTTCGCAGGGTTCATAAAAACCTCGGCCCAAACTTAAGATTCTTTGGATCCGGCGGCGCAAAGCTTGACCCTGATGTGGCCAAAGGGCTTTTTGCCCTCGGATTTACCATACTTGAAGGCTATGGCCTTACAGAGACATCCCCTGTGGCTGCCTTCAATCCTGAAAAAAGACCAAAGATCGGCTCAGTGGGCCTGCCTATACCAGGGGTTGAAATAGCAATATTAAACACGGATAAAAACGGCATTGGAGAGGTGGCCATAAAAGGGCCGATTGTGATGCAGGGGTATTATCGTAGTCCTGAAGAGACTGAAAAGACGCTTAAAGACGGATGGCTTCTAACAGGGGATCAGGGATATAAGGATAAAGACGGATACCTTTACATCACAGGGAGATTGAAAGAGGTCATAGTCTTAAGTTCAGGAAAAAATATCTACCCCGAAGAGATAGAGAAACACTATCTGGCTGCGCCGCTTATAAAAGAGATATGCGTAATCGGGGTTAAAAACAAAAGCGGGGTTACTGAAAGCCTTCAGGCTGTAATTGTGCCGAACCTTGATTATTTGAAAGAGCAAAAGACCGCCAATCTTAACGAGGCAATCAGATGGGAGATAAACTCCCTTTCCTCAAAACTCCCCTCGTATAAACGGATTATGGGGTACAGGATTGTAACAGAGCCCCTTCCGAGAACGGCTCTCGGAAAGATACGGCGATTCATGGTTAATGGGTTTTTAAAAGAGGAAAAGAGGCCGGAGAAAAGAGAAATATCCGATGAGGATAGGATTCTTATGCAGGACCCTTCTTGTCAAAAGATGATTGTGTATCTTAAGGGCATCACAAAAAAAGAGGTTGTAAATCTTGATGACAATCTGGAGCTTGACCTGGGCATGGATTCTTTGCAGAGGGTGGAGCTTGTAGTTGCTATGGAAGAGATGCTCTCCACAAAACTTCCGGAAGGCTTTGGCGCTGAGATTATCAGCGTCAGGGATTTGATAAAAAAACTTATGGAGCTGAGCGGAAAGCCTGTGGAGAGGGTAAAGGTGAACAGGTGGCCAAAGCTCTTTGAGGCTGAGCCTGACGAAGCGGATAAGAATAAGGTCGGTCTTAAGCACGGAATTATTGCAAAAATCATTTTAACATCCGGGCTCGTTTTTCTTAAAGCAATAACAAAACTGATATTCAGGCTGGAAGTCAGGGGCCTTGAAAATCTGCCCCGGCCTCCTTATATAATTACGCCAAACCACACAAGCCTTGTGGACGGATTTATAGTCGCTGCTGCGGTTCCGCTAAACACCTTCCGCTCTCTGTATTTTGTCGCTATTCAGGAGTATTTTGACAACCTGCTTACAAAGGCATTTGCAAGGCTTGCCCATGTCATACCGATAGACCCGGAGTCATATCTCTACAGGGCTATGCAGCTTTCCGGCTATATACTGAAAAACAGCAAAGCTATCTGCATCTTCCCGGAGGGGGGAAGGTCAATAGACGGCAAGCTAATGACCTTTAAAAAAGGCATCGGCATTCTCTCCAAAGAAATGGACGCTCCTCTCATACCGACAATAATTGATGGGGCATTTGCCGCGCTTCCCATGGGCGCCTGGCTGCCAAGGCCGACAAAGATAATGATAGTGTTTGGAAAACCTGTTTATCCAAAAGACATTGATCTCTTAAAAAAACCTGATGGGATGAACGAATATGAGTGGATAGGCTTGCAACTTCGGAAGGAGATGTTTAAGCAATTTGCTGATGTTCAGAGAAATAACAGAGTATAAACTAAAGACCCTAAAATAGACTTTGTTTTTTGGAGGAAAGATTAAAACACGGCATTTTAGGCGCTATTAAGATATAATTAATACATATCCAGACTATTTTGAGCAATTCTGTTTTTATGAAAGTGTATATATGAAGGATTTAAAACAATTTTCAGATGAAATAAATAAATGCGTCCTTTGCGGCACATGCAGGGGCGTGTGTCCTACTTTCGGCGTGATAAACCGGGAACCTGCGAGCGCAAGAGGAAAGGCGGCGCTCTGCGGCGCATATCTGAATAAAGAGATAGAACTGTCAGATGTGTTTATAAAGCAGATGAACGAATGCGTGCAGTGTATGGCGTGTAAGACCGCCTGCCCAAATGATGTTAATGTGCCTGACATAATTCTATCAGCCAGGGCAGAGATTGCAAAGGAAAAAGGTCTGCCATTTGTAAAGTCTTTCATACTGGGAAATATTCTGGATTCAGCAAGGCTTATGCCTGCGACCATGAAGTTTGCATCAAAGCTTCAGGGTTTTTTGTTTAAAGACGTTCCTGAGGAGAGCGGCCTCCACAGGAGATTTCCCCTCCCTTTAATAGATGAAAGGCGTCTGGTGCCGCCGCTGGCAGAGAGATTTTTCTTAGAAGTCAGGAGTCAGAAGCCTGCCCCTGCAGGCAATAAGCATGGGTCGGAAGCCAGAAGTCAGGAAAACAGTTCACAGTTCACAGTTCACAGTTCACGGCCTCGTATCGGATTTTTTGCCGGCTGCCTTATCAACTATATGCTTCCCAGTATCGGCGAGGCATCTTTAAAGGTTTTGGAAAGTGCCGGGGCATCTGTTATCGTCCCCCTTGACCAGCATTGCTGCGGAATGCCGGCGCTCGGCAGTGGAGATATAGAGACGGCAAAATCCCTTGCTTTGAAAAATCTTGAGGCGTTTGAACAATACGAGCTTGATTATATAACCACAGCCTGCGCTACATGCAGCGATGGCCTGAAGAGAAGATTTAAGGAACTGCTTTATGACGAGGGTGAAGATGTGCGGAAAAGGGTGGAGAGGTTTTCAAGCAAAGTCAGGGATATAACTGAACTTTTAATAAATGAATTACGAATTACGAATTACGAATTACGAATCTTAAATCCGAAATCCGAAATCCGAAATCCGAAATCAATCGTTACCTACCACGACCCATGCCATTTAAGAAGGGGACAGGGAATAGCGGATGAGCCGCGGGAGCTTATAGAGATGTCAGGGGCAAAACTGAAAGAGATGAGCCATCCTTGCAGGTGCTGCGGTCTCGGCGGCAGCTTTAATATTACGAATTATGATTTTTCCATGGAGATAAACAGGAACAAAGCAGAAGATATAAAAAATACAGGCGCAGACATTGTGGCAACAGCCTGTCCCGGCTGCATGATCCAGATAAAGGACGGGCTGCATCAGTTAGGCGCTGATACAAAGGTTGTTCATGTTGTGGAACTGCTGGCGGATAACACAAATAGACAATGAAAAAGAAATCCAAAGAAGCGTTTATACCTCAAGAAAGAGAAGATACTATCCGCCATAAAATAATCTCCATTATCAGCGGACAGCCACTTTCTGCAAAAGAGATTTCCGCTGAAGTGAGAATTTCGGAAAAAGAGGTTTATGAGCATCTTGAGCATATCAGAAAAACGGTCAGTCAGAGCGGACATAATCTTATTATCACGCCTTCAGAATGCAATCAATGCGGTTTTGTGTTCAAGAAAAGGGAGAGATTGAAAAAACCGGGCAGATGCCCTGTCTGCTCCGGCGAGTCTATAAGCGCGCCGCTTTTTTCGATAATGACATAAGCGGGAAGGCGGGGTTGCCAAGACTGCGAAATGGTGCTATAAATTTCCATATCCAACACTATTTAGCCTATGAGAGGAGGCATTTGATATGGAAATGGAACTGATCTATAAATGCCTTGTATGCGGGTATATTCATACTTGTCATGGCCAATGCGGCGACCCGCCTGAAAAATGTCCTGATTGCGGCGCATCCAAAGAAAACTTTGTAGAGGTTGAAGAGGATTGAAGTTGAATATGGAGCAAGCCCGACCCATCCTTCGGATGGGTGCGCCGGTCGGCGTCAAGACAGCGGC
>JACQEJ010000009.1 GCA_016200645.1 Deltaproteobacteria bacterium
AATCTTTCAAACACATTCAGATGGGTTGCAAGCGTATGCGCCTCGTTCAGGTCATAGTCATACCGTCCCTGCCAGCGGAATGTTTTTCCAGCCGTCCTTTGCAAACCGTTCACATCCACGCCTTTGTTTTTCAAAAAATCAACATGCTCATCAGGAAAATCCTCGCCTACGACAGCCACCAACTTAACCTCGGAAAAATAACTGGCGGCAGTGGAAAAATATGTGGCAGAGCCGCCCAACACATCATCTGCCTTTCCGAACGGCGTTTCAACAGAATCAAACGCAACAGAACCGACAACAAGAATGCTCATCAAAACCTCCTGAAAAAATAATTATAAGTCATATAAGTCTTATAAGACCTATGAACTTCTTACCATCATTCCTTTGTGCTGTCAATGAGCGAAGAAACAGCGGTAATTTCCACATCGTTATCAAGGATTGGAAGCATTTCCTTCAGCGCTGCGATTGTAGCTTGATGCGGATGGCCGATGGCAATGGCGCTCCCTCTTTTTTTTGCGATCTTGATAAGCTCCGCTATCTGTTTTTTTACATAATCCTCATTCTCTTCGTTATCCAGAAATACCTGTCTCGTTGCCGCCTTAAGCCCCATTGCCTTTGCCAATTTATAGGCGACAGATTTGTTGGTGGTCTTACTGTCAAGGAAAAAGAGGTTTTTTGTCTTTGCTATCTCCAGCACTACCTTCATTAATCTTTCATCTTCTGTAAAAAGAGATCCCATATGGTTATTTATACCGGTAATATACGGGACGGCTTCAATATCTCTCCTTACCTGCTCGGCGACTAAAGTTTCTGGCATGTCCGTATACAACGCCCCTTTCCCGGGATCATTATTGGCAAGCTCTCTCGGCTCCATAGGAAGGTGCAACAACACCACTCTCCCTTTTGAACTGGCCTCTTTTGCCACTTCTTTTGAATGGGGCAGGAATGGCAGAACAGCAAATGATATAGGCGCATCTATCTCCAGCAAATCCCGGAGCGCTCTCATATCCTGTCCCATGTCATCAATAACTATCGCCACCCTTGGTTTTGCAATATGCGGTCTTGCAGGCAGCGGTGGAGGTTTTTCTATTCTTGCAATTTCAGGAGGAAGCGCCGGTGGTTTATGAGGCTTCTCTTTCCAGGGATAGAAGATAAACACGAGGAGGGCGATGATAAAAAAAACCAGAGCAATTCCAAAAACAGAGAGGGCCCTTGCATACCAAGGCCCTCTCTTATTATTCCTTCTCATTGCCATATTCCTTTATTACGATTTAAGACTCAGTATCACAGTCTTAAATCTGCTTTCGTATCATCTCCTTTTTATTTATGCCGGCTTTTTAAATGTCCCCTGGAATATATACCAGCTCTTTAAATAATCCAGCGCCCTTTTCAGTTGAATGTCTTCAGCCTCTTCCTTTTCTTTTTCAGTTTTTTCTTCCACCTTTATCTTCTTTTCAGGCTTTTCAGGCTTTTGGGGTTCAGCGCCTTCTGCCTCAAGGTGTCTTTCCAGGTCTTTCTCTTTAATATGCCCGCTTGCCCCGTCTCCTGCTATTATGATATCAGGCTCAATCCCCTTTGCCTGGATGGATCTCCCTGAGGGGGTATAGTATTGAGAGGTAGTAAGCCTTATAGCTGAACCATCGCTGAGTGGTATAATGGTCTGCACCGATCCTTTGCCAAAGGTCTGGGTCCCCAATATCACCGCCCTTTTATGATCCTGCAATGCGCCTGCCACAATCTCCGATGCGCTGGCGCTTCCGCCGTTCACCATGACAATCATGGGATAATTAGGCTGGGTGCCTTCCTCCCTGGCTTCAAACCGCATATCCTGGCCCGGGGCCCTCCCCTTTGTATAGACAATCAGACCGCTGTCCAAAAATTTATCCGATACCTCTACAGCCTGCTGTAAAAGCCCGCCCGGGTTATTCCGTAAATCCAGGATAAGTCCTTTCAATTTTCCCTCGCTGGAACCGAGCTTATTCAAGGCATCTTCCAGGTCGCCGGCAGTCTTCTCCTGGAATTGTGAAATGCGGATATATCCGAACCCATCTTCCAGCGCCTTATATTTGACGCTCTTGACCGCAATAATATCCCTGGTAATGGCAAACTCCTGCGGGTCTTTCCACCCTTCCCGTAGTATCCAGATGCTAACCTTTGCGCCTTTTGGCCCTCTCATGAGCTTTACAGCGTCGTTTATGCTCATATCCTTGGTATATTTATCGCCTATCTTTACTATCCTGTCTCCTGCCTTTATCCCTGCCTTGAAGGCCGGCGTATCTTCAATAGGGGCTACAACAGTCAGCATGCCATCCCGGATGCCTATCTCTATGCCAATTCCCCCGAAGCTTCCCTTTGTCTCAACCTGCATCTCTTTATATTCTTCAGGGGTCATAAAGGATGAATGGGGATCCAATCCCTGAAGCATTCCCTTTACCGCGCCGTAGATAAGATTTTTAGGGTCCACCTCTTCGACATAGTTGTCCTGCACAATAGAAAGGGCATCTGTAAATATTCTTATATTTTCATATGCCTTGGTAGATACGGCAGAAACCCTGTAACTTGCCCCCCATAAGAAAATACTTATTGCCACCGCTATCGCTGACAACGCAACAAGCCTTCTACCCTTTACCTTTTTGAACATGATGTTTTCCTCCTCGTTATAAATACAGTGAGCTGCGAGCGGTAAGCTGTTGAAAAACTGCTCACCGCTTACTGCTCACTTTTTTATTTTCTGCCTCATATGCCAGCCAATTCAAAGGATCCAGCGGCACTCCTTTCTGTCTTACCTCAAAGTAAAGATGCGGGCCCTTCATGGAGCCTGTATCCCCTACAAGGGCAATCACCTCACCTTTTTCTACAACCGAATCCACATCCTTCAAAATCTTTGAAAGACGGCCGAACAGGGTGTAGTAACCATCGCCGTGGTCTATAATCATAATCTTTCCATACCCCCTGAACCACCCTGTATATGCAACCCTGCCTTTATACACAGACCTGACCTCCGCGCCCAGGTTCGCCTCTATCTCAATACCGTTATTAAAGGTAATGGTATGAAATTTAGGATGTTCTACCTTGCCATACAGGGAAATAATCTTTCCATTCGCCGGCATGGGCATATGTCCGCGCATGGCTGCAAAACCGCCAATCCCGGCGCTTATTGTATTACCGGCGCTCTCATTTTTCAGTTTTTCTAAAAATGACTGAAGTTCTTTGGATGCATCCTCCATCTCCCGTATGGCGGCAAGCTGCATTTCCTTTTTCTTTCTTATATCTTTCAGAAGCGCCCGCTTTTTATTCTTTTCCTCCTCTATCTCGCCTTTTTTCTGTTCCACCTCATACCTTAACGAAAGCATCTCGGTTTCAAATTCTTTGAGCCTCCCTTTTTCGTCTTCCAGCAGCAGTTGATTTTCATTATAATCCTTTAGCAAGGCTGCATCATGCTCAACTATTTTATTGATATATTTGTATCTCCTGCCAAAATCATTCACAGAATCGGAAGAAAAAAGGGGCTGTATGACGCCTCCCTTTTTCATCTTATACATGGCAACCAATCTTTGCTGTAAAAGTCCTGCCAGCCTTTCTCTCTCCTGCTGTAATTCCATGATATGGACATCCACAGCATTGGTTTTCTGTTTGAGCTTTGCAAGGCTGGTTTCTATGCCTGCCAGATCTTCTTCTTTTTGAAGCCTTCTCTTATCGAGCCTTTCCAATTGTTCCAGGACGGTGTTTTCTTTTCTGACATTATACTCTAAACTTTTCTTTTTTGCCACTATCTCTCTTTTCAGAGATTCCAGTTGCTTTTCCTTGTTGACAATATTGCTCTTTGTCTTGCGAGGCTCGGCAGCGGGAATTGATACAGTAAGCAGTAAAAGCAGGCTGAAGGCTAAAGGCGTAAGACTCAAGGAAAGAACAAAAAACTGTGTTATCAATTTGCAACCTTTAGCCTTTAGCCTTTTGCCTTCAGCCTGCTTCATCTTCAATTCACCCCATCCGGAATCACAAGGTTTACACTCTTTATCCTCTCCCATATCGGCCCCATCTTTGAGCCTTTGCCAAGTTCGAGATTTGTTACTACAGCCTTATTTACCGTTCTAAAACCGTCTTTATCGCGATAGCCAAAAAACTGATGGAGCGTATAATAGTTTCCGTTGATATTGCCGAGATAAAGCATGATGTGGCCGTTTAGGCCAAAGAGCGTTATACCTGGCACCGCTAAGTCCAGCGCCTTTTTTATATCATCAGGAGAAGCCGATTCTTCAAGGTCCATCAATACCTTCCCAACCGCAGCCTGCCGGCTCGAGTTTCTTGGAAGATTGATGCCCATGGTTGCAAATACATCTTGTATAAAACTGGAGCAGTCCCTTAAGCCCTTTCTTCCGCCCCATCCATATCCTTCCCCCAGCGCCTTGAATGCCTGTTTTATGACATTTTGTTTGGTGTATGAAAGAGGGCCGATATGGACATCAGCCCTTTTCTCAATATAGGCATCTGTCCATACGAGCAGCCCATCTTTATCTTTTTCCGGGACTTTGACAAGCCAACGATTCTTATCTTCGCCCTGCAGGACAAGGGTTGTTCCCATAGGGACGGTTTCAACAACAGTTTTTCTCCTGACTTCTGACTTCTGACTCCTGACCTCTTGTTTTTTGAAGACCTTTACCTTGCTTCCGGTGATTACAAGAGATTTATCAGCTTTTGTTTTGATATCATCTCTGTTCATGGCAAATACAACATCGGCCATCTTTATCCAGCCCCTCACAAAAGGCGTCTGAAAAAAGCCCCACTTTTCATCCTTGCTTTTATGCAGGAGCGCGACCGGCTGGGGAGGATATATGGCGGAATATTGAAATACATCAAAGTCCTTGGCAGAAGGGCTTTTCAAAACGGGTTCATCTGTCGGGAATGCCCGTATGTCCGCTCTCCTGGCAATCACGCCGAATATCAGCTCATTGGATTCCCTTATCCCTTCCAGATTCATATTACCCATGAGCTCTCTATAAAATGCCTCTTTTAGAGGCCTTCCCCTTCTGTCAAACATCTGCCTATCCGGCGGTATCGGATCCTCCAGCAGCCAATCTGTCAGCCTTTGTTTTGAAACAGCGCCTTCCAATTCTGAAACATTTGCCATCTCATCATTTTCATCAAGGATGCCCTTATTCAGTTCCACAATCTGCTCCGGTGTAAGTATCGGTTTGTCAGGATTATCAAGCCGCTCAACCCAGAAATCCGCCTTGTATACCCCGTTAGAAACCCTTACAGAGGCATTCGTTACTGCATAATTTTGATTATCATTTCTAACGGGGCTCGCCTCAAGCCATGAGCTGGTGAAAAGCGCCAGTACACTATATAGGATTATGGCGCTTTCCTTCATGCTGATTTGATAACATAAGATGAGAATAATCTCAAGATTAAAACTATCCGCTTTGCTATGTTCAGGAAGACAAAGAAGGGACTGAAGGTCAGCCTGTTTAGGACGACAGGAGGATTCTTCAAATCGCAGAACATACTTTTAAATGTGAGCAGCGACAAAGACAACGAAACAGATGGACATTTTTGAACGACGGGGATGAAGGCAAGCGGTCGTAAGACCAATCTTTTAACATGAGAAATGAGGTTTTCTTCCTTTGCAGTCAATAAGCCCAGCCATGTGGGCGGGGTTATTAACTATTTAATCCTTCTTACCGTAAATAATCGTAAGATAGTTTATTATTACTTTTGCATCATCCTCGCTCATCGGCGCGCCAAAAACATTTATCATCTTATTTACTTCCGCTGTCCATCCACCCCTGGACAGTTGCGGCTGCATGGATATATAATCCAGGCTATGACAGATGTTGCACATCGCTTCTGTTCTTTCTTTGCCGTCTCCCGGTTTAAGCTCCGGACGGACTGCGGGAAGCTCTATTGAATATGTCGAGCCATCTTTCTTTATCGAAGCATCCTGCGCATATACACATGCGGCCATGAGAATAATAATAAGAAAAAGCGGTGTCTTCATGTTCCCTCCCATGAAAGATTGATTACATAGATTTTTAAATCAGCTTTTATATGTGTAATCTACTTTCATACTCTGTGCAAGCATATCATCCACTACCCAACATTCACTTCTATTTTTTCAATTTTGTTCCGCATAAACCCTGCGGGGTTCCACAGGCTTTCCATAGGCTGAGATTCTCCTATGCTGTTGACGGCCCGCGCCATGATAGTATAGCGCCCCGGTTTTGCAGGCCGCCACGGATAAAACCACTGAACCCAGGAATATCTCCCTTTATCCTGCCCCAGTCTCGCTTCTTTCCATGTCCTTCCCTCATCTACGGAAACAAGAACATCTTTTATGCTGTAGCCGCCCGAAAATGCCAGACCCATTATCTCTGTTGGTTTGTTCGTTTTGATCTTTTGCCCGTCTGCCGGATCAATAATCAGGGACCGCACATTCATTCTATTGATGGGAACCGTTTTTTGAGGTTTAGAGCCGCCTGGAATGCATGCGCATGCGTTGTCAGGAATTCTGTATGCAGTTTTCATCCAGAAGCCGTCGAATTGTTTCGGCTGAACAGTGATTGTATCCAATGCCTTGACCCAATAAGTGGCATACCATCCCGGAACGATAAGCCTTACCGGAAACCCGTTCAGCATCGTGAGACGCCCGCCGTTCATCTCATACGCAATGATGATATCGTCTTCAAGCGCCTTATCCACAGAAAGGCTCTTGATAAAATCAGGCACGCTCGGAAGGGGGCCTGTATCCAGGCCATCGAATGCGATCTCCACGGAGCCTCCCTTAATACCGGCGCCAGCAAGAATATCCTTTAGGCGAACCCCTCCCCAGGTGACATTTCCCATTGCGCCGTTCTTCCATTGTCCACCTGGAACCCGCGGCTCAAAAAAACTCCTGCCATTGCCGGAACACTGGATAACAGCAGTGTAGGTTGCTTTTTCAAACTTATTTTTTAGGTCGTCCATGGATAATGTCAACTCTTCATCTACATTGCCGTTTACCTTAAGCTTCCACTGGTTCAAATCAACAGATGTGGGAATGTTTGCCAAATGCCATCGAACAAACAGGGCATCGTTGGGCGTAATGAGCTCCTTAAAATACGGAAGAGGGGTTTCCAATTGCGGCGGTCGTGAGGTAAGAAGGATTAAGTCTTTCTTCTTTTCCGGGAATATTATCGGCTTGTTTTCAGAGGCAACCAGGTCATCAAATCTTCCCAATGTTACCCCTGCGGTGATTATGCCCGCAGTCTTTAAAAAACCTCTTCGTGTAAATAATGTGTTCATCGCCACCTCCTGTTGTGAAAAGATAAGACACTATCTGTGTGAAAATTTTACTGCTATGGCGTAAGCAAATCAGAAGCCTGGGCAATTGTCAAGGGCATCCCATTAGCTTTTGCTTCATTGACCCCCTGAAGGAATGAAAGCATGAACTTGTCCCGTTATGTATTTAAACGGGAAAGGAGGATATTTTAGTTGCTGTTAACAAAAAATACAAAAATTTCTTGACAAAATCCATCCCCCTATGATACCAATAGCCTATTTTAAGTCCGGGTCTTCTGGTAAAGGGTGCTGGTATAAATTTTTAGAAAACAGGTTGCCATGATAGAATTAAATCTTACCCTTTTATATCAAATTATAGGCTTTTTTGCCCTTTATTTTGTTTTGAATGCCCTGCTCTACAAGCCTGTTCTCAAAATTCTTGAGGAGCGGGAGAAAAATATTGCGGGCAGGAAAAAAGAGGCCCTGGAGCTGGAGGCGGGGCTTCAGAAAAGAATGGCGGACTATGAGAAGCGGTTAAAGGATGCCAAGGCAAAAGCCCAGGAGGAGCGGCATCGCATACGGCAGCAGGGTATTGATAAGGAGCGGGAGATCCTTGAGAATGCGAGAAGGGATTCACAGGATCGTCTGGCGCAGGCAAAGGCGAAATTGGAGCAGGATGTGAAGGTTGCGCTTATAACCCTCAAAGAGGAGAGCAAGGTTATTTCGCGGAATATCGCGGAAAAGATATTGGAGAGAAAGGCAGCGTGATAATGAAAAGTCACAAGTTACAAGTTACAAGTTACAAGTTAGAGGTCACAAGTTATCAGATAGCAAGTCTGGTGTCTGCTGTCTGGTTTTTACTGCTTACCGTTTCTCCGGTCTTTGCTGCCGGAGAAGAGGGGCATGGCGAAACCGGCATGGTCTGGAAGATTGTCAATTTTGCGATCCTTGTGATCGCGCTTTTTTTTGTAGGGAGATATCTCAAGGTAAAGGATTTCTTTGCTGCAAGGCGCGCGGAGATTCAGGCTCAGTTGGATGAGGCGCACAAGGCAAAGGAGGATGCGGAAAAGAAGGTAAAGGAGTTTGAACAGAAGCTGGCAGGGCTTGACCGGAAAATTGAGGAGATTTACCGCGAGATCAGAGCCGAGGGCGAGATAGAAAAGAAAAAGATCGTTGAAGAAGCGATGAAGCTTGCGGAGCGCATCAAGGAGCAGGCGCGGTTCACGGCTGAGCAGGAGATCAAGAAGGCGCGGGAAGAGATCAAGGGAGAGATAGCAAAGATTGCGGTCGAGATGGCCGAGGAGATTTTGCGGAACGAGTTGACTGCCGCGGATCACGAGAGGCTGATAAAAGAGTATTTGGAGAAGGTGAGATTGCACTAAAAAAACTATAAGTCATATAAGTCTTATAGGACTTATTTTTTCTTTATGAAAAAACCCGCCGCTAAAAGATATGCCAAGGCCCTGATAGAGATCAGCCAGGAAGAAAAGCAATATAAGGAGATCGGCGTTGAGTTAAGGAACATTGCCGCTGCATTTGCCGCCAATCCTGAACTCAAGAGGCTTCTGCTGAATCCCATGTATAAGTTGGAGGACAGGCAGGCGTTTATTGAGAAGGTGGCCGCTGCCCTTGAGGTGTCTCCTTCGGTGAAAAAGTTTTTGTCAATTCTGGTAACGACAAGGGGAATTGCGGCAGTTGAAGATATCAGCGCTTCTTATACCGGAATGGAAGATGCGCTTGCAGGCAGGATGAATGTGACCGTGGAGTCCCCGGTTGATCTGAGTGAAGCGCGCATTACAGAGATGAAAAAACGGCTTCAGGATGCGATGAAAAAAGAGATTACCCTTTCCGTGGAAAAAAATCCCGCGCTCATCGCCGGGCTTGTCTTCAGGATCGGAAATACCATATTGGACGGAAGCGTCAGAACGCAGTTGCAGAAGGTAAGGGAAAGAATAGTATCAGCTCATAGTTCATAGCTCATGGCTCATAGTAAAAAATCTTTTGCTATCAGCTATGAGCCATTTACTTATAATAAAGAGGGGAGTCTTAACTATGATAAAGGCAGAAGAGATTAGTCAGCTTATTAAAACCCAGATAAAGGGTTTTGAAAAGGCAATTGATGTCAAGGAGGTCGGCACGGTCATTTCCGTGGGCGACGGCATTGCCAGAATATATGGCCTTGAAAAGGCTATGGCAGGCGAGCTTCTTGAGTTTCCCCATAACATCCGCGGCATGGTCTTGAATCTGGAAGAGGACAATGTGGGCGCAGCCATACTCGGAGAAGACTACAAAATAAAACAGGGTGACACGGTAAAACGCACCGGCAAGATCGTGGAAGTCCCTGTGGGCAAGGAACTCATGGGCAGGGTTGTTAATTCCCTCGGCGTTCCGCTGGACGGCAAAGGACCTTTGGACGCAAAGGCGACGCGGCGCGTCGAGGTAAAGGCGCGCGGCATCGTTGACCGCAAGCCGGTGAAAGAGCCGCTCCAGACAGGGATCAAGGCCATAGACGGCATGATACCGATCGGCAGAGGCCAGAGAGAACTTATCATCGGAGACCGGCAGACGGGAAAAACAGCGGTTGCCATTGACACGATTATCAATCAGAAGGGTCTGGACGTGTTTTGCATCTATGTTGCCATCGGCCAGAAACAGTCAACCGTTGCCAATGTGGTGGAGAAATTGAAACAGTTTGGGGCTATGGATTACACGGTTGTCGTTGCGGCGACCGCCAGCGAATCCGCTCCGCTCCAGTTTATCGCGCCATACACCGGATGCACCATCGGCGAACATTTCAGGGACAACGGACAACACGCGCTCATCATCTACGACGATCTTTCCAAGCACGCGGTTGCATACCGGCAGTTGTCGCTCCTGCTCAGAAGACCGCCGGGCAGAGAGGCGTATCCCGGCGACGTGTTCTATCTCCACTCAAGACTTTTGGAAAGGGCGGCAAAACTCAAGGACGAGCTGGGCGGCGGGTCGCTCACCGCGTTCCCGATAATCGAAACGCAGGCAGGCGACGTGTCGGCATACATTCCCACCAACGTTATTTCCATCACCGACGGCCAGATTTATCTTGAGACCGATCTTTTTTACTCAGGCGTTCGTCCTGCCGTGAATGTGGGTCTTTCGGTTTCCCGCGTGGGCGGCAGCGCGCAGATAAAGGCGATGCGTCAGGTTGCAGGCACCTTGCGGCTCGGACTTGCGCAGTATAGAGAATTGGCGGCATTCGCCCAGTTCGGCAGCGATCTGGACGCGGCAACCCAGCGGCAGTTGGCGCGCGGTTCGCGGCTCGTGGAGATATTGAAGCAGGGGCAGTATAAACCGCTCCCGGTCGAAAAACAGGTATTGATTATTTATGCCGCAACCAACGGCTATGTTGACGGGTATCCGGTCGCGGCTTTGAAAAAATATGAGGAAGAACTTTATGCCTTCTTTGACACTCGGCATCCCGATACGATGAAAGAGTTGAGGGAAAAGAAAGAGATCAGCGACGCCATCAAACCAAAGCTCATCAAGGCGCTTGATGATTTCAAAGGGTTGTTCACAGCGTAAGAGTAATAGGTAATAGGCTATAGGCAATAGGTTATAGGAAAACCAATAGCCCATAGCCCCTCGCCAATAGCCAGTATTTAATATGCCAAATTTAAAAGACATAAAACGCAGAATAAAAAGCGTCAAGAGCACGCAGCAGATTACCAAGGCCATGAAGATGGTTGCGGCTGCAAAGTTGAAGCGCGCGCAGGATGACATTACCGCGGCGCGCCCTTACGCGGAAAAGATGCTCGACATTATGAACAGCCTCGCCTCGCGCGTCCGGCCGGACGCTCATCCGCTTCTATCAAAGCGCGGCGGGAACAAGATTGAAATGCTCGTCGTCACCTCCGACCGCGGGCTCTGCGGAGGCTTCAACAGCAATATCTTCCGCGCGGCAGAGGGTTTCATACGAAAGAACGGCGATGCGGAAATATCCGTGAATATCATCGGCAGGAAGGCAAAGGATTATTTCAAGCGCAGGGATATGAATATCAGACAGGAGAGAACCGCCGGCTCCGGCAGGCCGAAATACGCCACTGCCGCAGAAATAGCGCAGGAGATCGTGGATTCGTATATCAAAGAAACATTTGACGAGACCTATCTTGTGTACAGCGAATTTATATCAGCGCTCTCCCAGAAACCGGTGGTGCAGAAACTTCTGCCGGTTGAGCCTGCAAAAGTCGAGGAGATTTCCGGCGAATATATTTACGAGCCGTCGCAGGAAGCGATCCTTGCCGACCTTTTGCCGAAATATGTGGAGGTCCAGGTATTCAGGGCGCTTCTGGAATCGCAGGCAAGCGAACACGGCGCGCGCATGGCCGCGATGGATTCCGCAACCAAGAACGCAAAAGAGATGATCTCAAGCCTCACCCTTACATACAACCGTTTCCGTCAGGCGGCAATCACCAAAGAACTGATGGAGATTGTGAGCGGGGCAGAGGCGTTGAAAGGATAATTAAGAATTACGAATTAGGAATTAAGAATTAAAATGGCAGCGATTGTAAATTTGTAAAAGGGCTATTTAAAATCGCACATCCAAGCCCGAAGGGCTGATATTATTATAGAACCAAATAAGATTAAAAAAACCAACCCCGAAGGGGTGATATATTATTCCAACCAACCAATCAAACAAAATAGTTATTTCACTCCTATAATTATTTCACCCCTTCGGGGTTATGGTATTTGGCATCCTCTATATGCTTCTGGATTAAAAAACAATTTGTAATTCGTAATTTCTAATTCATAATTGACTTAACAGGGGGTTTCAATGGAAAAGAACATCGGCAAGATAACGCAGGTCATCGGAGCGGTTCTGGATATAGAATTTTCCGCAGGGCGTTTACCGGCAATATATAATGCAATAAAGGTTACCAACCCCGGCATAAATGACCGGCAGTGGAACCTGACCTTGGAGGTTGCTCAGCATCTCGGCGAAAATACAGTGCGGTGCATCGCAATGGATTCCACCGAGGGTCTCATCAGGGGGGCAGAGGCTTATGACACCGGAGAAGGCATATCCGTTCCTGTGGGCAAGGGTGTTCTTGGCAGGATTTTGAATGTGATAGGCGAGCCGGTTGACGAAATGGGGCCGATCAAGGCGGACAAAAAATATCCGATCCATCGTCCTGCGCCGACCTTTGAACAGCAGTCAACCACGGTAGAGGTTTTTGAAACAGGCATCAAGGTCATTGACCTTCTCACGCCGTATTTGAAGGGCGGCAAGATCGGGCTCTTCGGCGGCGCGGGCGTGGGCAAGACCGTTCTCATTATGGAGCTCATCAATAATGTGGCCATGCAGCACGGCGGATATTCCGTGTTCGGCGGCGTGGGCGAAAGAACAAGGGAAGGGAACGACCTCTGGATAGAAATGAAAGAATCCGGCGTTATTGACAAGACCGCGCTTGTCTATGGCCAGATGAACGAGCCGCCCGGAGCAAGGGCAAGGGTTGCGCTCTCCGCGCTCACCACCGCAGAGTATTTCAGGGATGAGGAAAATCAGGACGTGCTTCTCTTTATAGACAACATCTTCAGATTCGTTCAGGCAAACTCCGAGGTCTCCGCGCTTTTGGGAAGAATCCCGTCCGCAGTCGGTTATCAGCCAACGCTCTCAACCGATGTGGGCGAATTGCAGGAGAGGATCACCTCGACCACAAAAGGCTCCATCACCTCGGTGCAAGCGATCTATGTGCCTGCGGACGACTTGACCGATCCCGCGCCGGCAACCACATTCGCGCACTTAGACGCAACCACCGTTCTTTCAAGGCAGATAGCGGAACTCGGCATCTATCCTGCGGTTGACCCGCTTGACTCAACCTCAAGAATCCTTGACCCGCAGGTTATCGGCGAAGAGCATTATGCCGTTGCAAGAAAGGTTCAGCAGATATTGCAGAAATACAAGGACCTGCAAGACATCATTGCCATCCTCGGTATGGACGAGCTTTCCGAAGACGACAAACTCGTGGTGGCGCGCGCAAGAAAGATTCAGAGATTCCTCTCCCAGCCGTTCTTCGTGGCAGAGGCGTTCACCGGCTCTCCGGGAAAATATGTGAGCGTGAAAGACACGATAAAAGGCTTCAAAGAAATCGCCGAAGGAAAATACGACGACATCCCGGAACAGGCATTCTACCTCGTCGGCGGCATAGAAGAGGCGTTGGAGAAGGCGGAGAAAATAAAATAAAAGTTATCAAGTTCATCAAGTTTATAAAGTCTAAAGTTCAACAACTTTATAACTTTATGAACTTTACAAACTAACAAACTATGGCAGACACATTTTTACTCGAAATAGTAACACCCACGCAGCTTGTCCTTTCGGAACAGGTGGATTACATGACCGCCACCGGCAGCGAAGGCGAATTCGGCGTCCTCGCCGGACACGCGCCATTTCTCACCACCCTGAAATCGGGCGAACTGAGCTACAAGATAGGAAGCGACACAAAACGGCTTGCCATCGGCATCGGCTATGCCGAAGTCGGACCCGAAAAAGTAACGATACTGGCCGAGACGGTTTCGTAAGGTTAAACAATGCGATAAAGAATTATTTCTTCGGGATAAGGGTTATTTTAGCCCTTCCGTCTTTTATCACAACCTTATATTCCACATCCGCGCAATTCAAATCCTTTTTAACCTTTTCAATCTGCTGAACGATAGCCTGCGTAAATTTCTCATAAGACATATCCGCTGCCGATTCTCCGGCAGTCCTTTTCGCTTCCATGAACTGCCGATACACTGCACTGAACATGCTGTTGCCTGCCGGAGCAGGATGGGCTTCCGGAGATGAAGAAACAGCTTCAGTCCTTTGCTGAGGAATCCGGTTGACCGGTGGTTCTTCAGGCAGTTTTGCGCCGAATGCCCCCCTGGTGTAAGTCCCTTCTTCTATCTGTCTCAATATCCTGTTCCAGAATTGCTTAAAGGAGGTATATTTGGCGACAAGGGTTGAATACCTGAATTTTAGAGATGTATTGCTGATATGCTGATTGCTGTATTTGAGGACGATGCGGTCTATCTCATCTCTTAAGGCAGTTGGCTCTCTCTTTAAAATTTTGGCAAAATACTGCTCATAATCTACCTTAAGCTTATTTATCTTTGAGTCAAGCATGTCCAGGTCTTCTTTGAGTCCCATAGTTTTATTTATAGTAAACCCCCACGCCAAAATCTTTGGTGTGGGGGTAAACAACAACCGGTGTTATTTACCCCCACACCTTGCGGGGAATGCCCTGCGCTCTTGGCGCAGGGTTACTTCTTTCTTCCTTGCCGCAGGGTATAATGCCCTGCGGTCAAGGTGTGGGGGTTTACCTTTCATTTCGCACCTTATAGTTCCGCCTCATATCTCTATGATAAGCGGCAGTATCACAGGTTTTCTCTCCAGCGCTTTGTTAAAAAACCTCCTGAGCGCCCTGCGCATCTCTTCCTTGACCTCAAGCAAGTCGGTCTTCGCCTCAAGATTGATAGCGCCGATTGCTCCCAGAACGACATTTCGCGCGCCTTCCAGGAGTCCTGCGGATTCTTCCTCAAATACAACCCCCCTCGTAATGATATCAGGTCCGTATATTACATCCCCGGTTTTTTCATTCAGCGCAAGGATAGCAACTACCAGGCCGTCCTGGGAAAGGTATTTCCTGTCTTTTAATACCATATCAACCACATCCCCCACGCCTTTGCCGTCCACAAAGACCTTGCCGGCTTCAATCCTTTCTTTAATGGCAGCGCCATCCCCGGCAATCTCCACAATATCGCCATCCTCTGCGAGGATGATATTTTCCTTTTTAACCCCTACCCGTTCGGCAAGCTGGCTGTGCTTCACCAGATGACGATACTCGCCGTGGATGGGTATAAAATATTTTGGCCTGACCATGTTGAGCATCACCTTCAGTTCCTCTTGGCTTGCATGTCCAGAGACATGGATCTCCGAGACCTTTTCATAAATGACCTCTGCCCCGCGCCGGTACAGATGATTCATCATATTGGAGATGGCCTTTTCATGCCCCGGAATAAACTTGGATGACAGAATAATCGTATCGCCCTTTTGTATCTTTATCTGCTTATGGTCATCCATTGCCATCCTTGTTAAGGCGCTCATCGGCTCCCCCTGGCTGCCGGTAGTCAAAAGCGACGTCCTTTGGGGAGGGAGGGTATCCAGTTCTTTTAAGTCAACGATAAGCCCCTCCGGCGTCTTGAGATAACCGAGCTCCCGTGCTATCCCTACATTCGCCACCATGCTCCTGCCGTTCAATGCAACCCTTCGTCCATATTTTTCCGCGACATTTATTACCTGCTGAACCCTGTGGATATTGGATGAGAAGGCTGCAACGATTATCCTTCCGACGCTTGCCCTGAATATCTCATCAAAGGTTATACCCACCTCTTTTTCCGACACCGTGTATCCTTCTCTTTCTACATTGGTAGAATCGGATAAAAGGAGAAGCACTCCCTTTTCACCGTATTCCGAGAATCTGGCGTAATCCAGCACCTCGCCGTCGACAGGGGTCTGGTCAAGCTTAAAATCGCCGGTGTGGATGACAACGCCAACCGGGGTTTTTATTGCAAGGGCCACTCCGTCTGCAATGGAATGGCTCACCCGTATAAACTCTATATCAAAGGGACCTATGGAAACTGTATCCCGCGGCCTGACGGTTTTAAATTCTGTTTCTCTGTCGAGGTTAAATTCCGCAAGTTTTTCTTTGATGAGCCCGAGGGTAAGCGCTGTTCCATAGATTGGCGCCTTGATATCCCGCAGGACAAACGGCAAGGCGCCGGTGTGGTCTTCATGGCCGTGTGTTATAATAAATGCCTTTACCTTATCCTTATTTTTTTTTAAGTATGAGATGTCCGGGATGACGATATCTATGCCGAGCATATAGTCTTCCGGAAACATAAGGCCGCAGTCTATGACAATGATGGAATCATCATACTCCATAACCATCATATTCAGGCCGATCTCACCGAGGCCGCCGAGCGGGATGATGCGAAGCGGCGCGCTGTTGGTATCAAGCATATTCGTATACATACCACAAGAGAGAGCTCAGCGTCAAAAACTTTTCAGTAAGCATCCAAAATTTCGGCTTGAAATGAAGCCAAAAATCGGCATACGGCAGAGGCTCATCTTAAATTTTTCAGGACAAAACCATTTCCACAGCGCAGATAGCGCGGCAGTGTGGATCAAAATTTTCCTGAGCCAAGACCCCACTGAACGTGCTGCAACGAAGTCTCTGGAAAACCGCCTTGCAGAGCAAAATACGAAGACGCTGGGGTCGGGGAAAGAAGCGCTGCAAAATTTGTTTTGTCCTGAAAAATTTAAGATGAGCCTCCTAACCTTAGGCCGAAATTTTAGATGCTTCCAACTTTTCATCTTGTAAAACCCAAAACCCTATGATATAGAGCTGGTGATTGAACGGAGGCGCTATTATGAAAAAGTTGCAATTGACGCTCTCTATCCTGATAATTTTTTGTCTCATGGTTCTGACAACACAGAGCATCTACTGCTCATCAGAGAGGGGGGCTGAAAAGGCCCAAGAAGTGGAATCCGTTTTTCATCAGATGGTTGATTTATGGTATGACCAAAAATTTGATGAACTTTACGAAAGATTTTCCTATAGAGAGAAAGGGGCCGTATCAAAGAAAAAATTTATAGCCCGCATGACAAGGGAAAAGAAAAGGCTTGCCTGCTGCTGGCAGAAGGTTCAAAATGTAAAAATTAAAAAGATTGAGCTTGCGCATAAACTCTCCTCTTCAGGAAAGGCGGTCGTCTCCGCAAGACTGGGTTTTGAAGAACAATCGAATGTAGAGTTTGTCAACGCGGAACTGCCATTTTATCTTAAAGATGAAACTTGGGTGATAAAGATGAAGGACATTTTATCTACCGCGCCTGATCTGCCTAAATACAAATCAAAAAAGAAAAAACAGTCTAAAAGTCATTAGCCTAAAAGTCTACAAGTAAAAACTTTTAGACTGATGACTTGTAGACTTTTAGGCTGTCTTTTTCATAAACATACTTATCAAGTCAATGGGCAGCGGAAATACTATGGTGGAGTTTTTTTCCGTTGCAATCTCGGTCAGCGTCTGGAGATAGCGGAGCTGCAGGGCTGTCGGGTTCTGACTTACCAGATTGGCGGCATCAAGTATCTTTTGCGCGGCGTTGAATTCGCCTTCTGCATGCAGAAGCTTTGCCCTCTTTTCCCTCTCAGCCTCTGCCTGCTTTGCCATTGCCCTCTTCATCTCATCCGGCAGATCTATCGCCTTTAATTCCACAAGGCTGACTTTAACGCCCCACGGCTCTGTCTGCCTGTCCAGAATTTCCTGCAGCTGCTTATTTATCTTTTCCCTTGCTGAAAGAAGTTCATCCATCTCTCCCTGACCGCATACGCTTCTCAAGGTTGTCTGGGCAAGCTGCGATGTGGCATAGAGGTAGTTTTCGACGGCAATAATCGCCTTTTCAGGGGCCATAACCCTGAAATATACAACCGCATTTACCTTGATGGTAACATTATCCCTCGTAATAACATCCTGAGGCGGGACATCCAATGTGACCGTTCTCAAACTTATCTTTATCATCTTCTGGATACCAGGGAATATCAGGACAAGTCCAGGCCCTTTTACCTTCTGATATCTTCCGAGGAAGAATACAACGCCCCTTTCATACTCCGGCAGGATATTTATGGCATTGAAGAGTATGAACAGAATTATGCCGATTAAAATCAACGTCCCGGTGCCGATTCCTAAAATCATATGACCTCCTTTTTTTAAAGACAGGCAATGGGCTATAGGCGATAGGCTATGGAATATACTTTATTGTATTTCCTATCGCCCATAGCCTATAGCCTCTCGCCTATATTTTAGATACCTTTAACCTTAATCCTTTCACCTCCACCACCTTCGCCCTTTCCCCTGCCTTTATCGGCTCATTGCTCCATGCATCCCAGTATTCGCCGTCAATAAAGACCTTTCCCTCTTTTGCAATGTCCGTATTTGCAATGCCAATTTCATCAATGAGACCTTCAATTCCGCTGACCGGTTTTTTATGCCGTATCTTCAGGCCGTAATACATGGCGCCGAGAAATATGGCGGTAATAGTGACAACTGTTGGCAGCACAACCCAAAGCGAAAGCCGCATAAACGGCAGGGGTGATTCAAAGAGCATGAGAGAGCCGAGCGTAAGCGCTACAATGCCTGCAATGGTCAAAAGGCCGTAGCTTGCAACCTTTATCTCTGCGATAAAGAAAAGCGCTGCAAGGCCGATTAAGAGAAGCCCCGCATAATTTACAGAAAGGGTCTGGAATGCATAGAATGCAAGCACAAGGCATATTGCGCCCACAACACCGGGAAGGATTAAGCCAGGGTTTGAAAGCTCAAAGTAAAGCCCTATAAGGCCGATCATCATCAGGATATATGCCACATTGGGATTGCTTATGGCATTGAGTATCCGATACCTGAGGCCCATCTCCACATCTTTTACTTCAGCATTTGCCGTGTTTAAAACTTTTTCTCCTGAAACAAGCTCCACCTTTCTTCCGTCTATCGCAGCAAACAGCGCCTGCCTGTCCTGAGCAATCAAGTCAATGACCTTTAACTTTAACGCCTCTTCAGCGGTTATATTGGCGCTCTCCCGCACAGCCTTTTCAGCCCACTGCGCATTCCGATGTCTCTTGGCCGCAATTCCCTTGATGTATGCCACTGCGTCATTTTCAACCTTTTTCAGCATGGTCTCATCCATCTTTTCAGCGCCCATGGCAACCGGGTGGGCAGAGCCAATGTTGGTTCCAGGGGCCATTGCCGCAATGTGTGCGGCGTAGGTAATAAACACGCCTGCAGACGCAGCCCGCGATCCCGCAGGCGCAACATAGACGATAATCGGCACCTCTGAAGAAAGCATTGCCTTTACAATATCCCGCATGGATAGATCAAGGCCGCCTGGGGTATCAAGTTGGATAACCAGCGCTTCTGCATTCTCCTTTGAAGCGGTCTCAATGCTTTTCACAATAAACTCGGCCATCACAGGATTTACAATGCCGTCTGCATTGAGATAGTGTATCCGGCCGGCCTGTGCCGGCACGTCTGCCTGTGCAGACAGGGCAGACAGGCCGGCAAATACAGGAGAAGAAATGAAGATGAAAAGCAATACTAAAAGGGCAGCTCTTTTCATGTCATATTTATATCAGGGATTTCTTTATTTTGCAATACAACATAAATAATATATAGTAAGCATCCAAAATTTCGGCTTGAAATGAAGCCAAAAAATCTGCGTACGGCAGAGGCTCATATTGAAATTTTTCAGGGCAAAACAAATTTTGCAGCGTTTCTTTCCCCGACCCCGGCGCCTTCGTATTTTGCTCTGCAAGGCAGTTTTCCAGAGGCTTCGTTGCAGCACGTTCATTGGGGGCTTGGCTCAAGGAAATTTTGATCCACACTGCCGCGCTATCTGCGCTGTGAAAATGGTTTTGTCCTGAAAAATTTTAATATGAGCCTCTAAACCAAACTTTAAGCCGAAATATTAGATGCTTCCTAATATATATCAAGGTTGAAAATTTTCATGGATTGGTTTAAGCTATTACAAAATTCAAATCTGCATATTGGAATTCGCATATAAAAAGGAGGAATAGAACTTTATGAAATTAAGATTCGCGCATGTTTTAGCAGCCATTTTTCTGGCATTTGTCTTTGCAGGCCATGTCAATGCCCAGACAGCAAAGGATGTATTCAAGGCAAAACTGGATAACGGCATGACCGTCATCCTTGAAGAAAACCACTCGGCAAGGGTTGTCACGTTTCAGATGTTTGTAAGGGTTGGGAGCGCGGATGAAGATGAAAAAGAGGCGGGGATCGCGCATGTGTTCGAGCATATGCTCTTTAAGGGCACGGAAAAGAGAAAGGTGGGACAGATTGCCGGAGAGGTGGAAGCGGCAGGCGGCTACATCAATGCCTATACATCCTATGACCAGACGGTTTTCCATCTGGCGGTGGCAAGCAGATATTTTGACACAGGGCTTGATATAATCTCAGACGCCATCCAGCGCTCATCCTTTGACCCTGGTGAGCTTAAAAAGGAGTTGGAGGTGGTGTTGGAAGAGCTCAGGATGGGGGAAGACGACCCGGGCAGAAAACTCTATAAGAATATCCTCTCCACTGCATATACAACCCATCCGTACAAAAGACCTGTTATAGGCTTTGCAGATATTGTAAAGGGATTTACCCGGGAGCAGATACTCGACTTTTTCAAAAAGTGGTATATCCCGAATAATATGACGCTTGTTGTGGTCGGCGACTTTGACAAAAACAAGGCGCTGGATGCCATAAAGAATAGTTTTAAGGATTTTAAGCCGGGCCCTGACCCCCACAAACCAAGACCGCTTGAGCCCCCTCAGAAGGAGCTTAGGACAACTATATCCGAAGATGAGATAGAGGAGACGCATCTCGGCATGGCGTTTCACATACCTGAGTTAAGCCATCCTGACACCTATGCAATAGATGTGCTGGCAAATATCATCGGTCAGGGAGAAAGCTCCAGACTTTATCAGAGACTCAAAGAAAAGGAACAGCTCGTACATACCATTTCAGCCTATGCAATGACGCCAAAAGAACCGGGGGTGTTTTTAATAACATCAAATCTCGAAGGCAAGAATGCAAAGGCGGCTATAGAAGAGGTTATGAAAGAGCTTTACAAAATTAAATATGAAGGGGTGTCTCCCTCGGAGCTGGATAAGGCAAAGCTTAACCTTGAAAGTGAATTTGTATACGAACGGGAAACCATGGAAGGAAGGGCAAGGCAGCTTGGATATTTTGAGGTGACAGCAGGAGACATAGCCTATGAGAAAAAATATCTTGATGGCATAGCAAGGGTGACATCTGAGGATATAAAAAGGATAGCGGCGGAGTATCTCAAGAACGATAATCTGACAGCTGCCCTCATACTGCCAAAGGCTGATAAAGCCGTTGTGGACAGAGACAGTATTGTTGCGGCGGCAGCTGCCGCAGCCGGCGCAATGAAAATCGCAACTCCAGCGGCAAAACGGGTGGAAGAACCCACGAAGATAAAACTGGGAAACGGCATAACCCTCATTGTAAAGGAAGACCACTACAGCCCTACCGTTGCGGTGTATGCTGCATTTCGGGGCGGGTTAAGATTTGAGGGTGAAAAGACAAACGGCCTTGGAAATTTTGTGGCAAATATGCTTACCAAAGGTACGGAGAAAAGAACTGCAGTCGAGCTGGCAAAAGAGATAGAGGGGATGGCCGGAAGCGTCAACGGTTTTTCAGGCAAGAACTCCATTGGCATATCCGGGAAGTTTTTAAGCAGATATTTTAATGAAGGCGTAGAGCTTATGGCAGACTGTCTGCAGAGTCCCGCATTTCCCCAGGATGAACTGGAAAAAACCAGAAAAGAGATTCTGGCGGACATTAAGAGGCAGGAAGATTATCTGCCGGGGTATGCATTTAAACTCTTCTATAAAGCGCTTTACGACAAACACCCGTACCGGATGCCGGTAACCGGCACGGAAAAAACCGTATCCGGGTTTAAGAGAAAAGACCTTGTAGAGCATTATACAAGGCTCATAGTCCCGCAGAATATGATTATATCCATTGTGGGAGATGTGAATAAGGATGATGTCGTAAACAAGATAGAAGAGCTGTTCGGCAATTTCAAAAGAAAGGCCAAACCTTTTCCGGACCCCCCGATTGAAGGAAGACAGGGCCATATCAAAAAAATAGGCGAGAAAAAGGAAAAACAGCAAACCCACATTGCATTGGGATTTCTCGGCACGACCATTACCAGCGAGGCAAGATACCCGCTCTCAGTCCTTGCCGAGATACTCTCCAGCCAGGGGGGAAGGCTATTTGTAGATCTGAGAGACAAACAAAGCCTTGCATATTCTTTAATGGCCCTTTCAAGGGAAGGCGTTGAGCCGGGAGTGTTTGCGGTCTATATTGGTACGGCCACTGATAAAAAAGAGAGGGCTATCGAGGGCATTTTAACGGAATTACAAAAGGTGGTAACAGAGAAGGTAACCGATGAAGAGCTCAAGAGGGCAAAGGGCGCGCTCATAGGCGGATATGAAATGGGCCTGCAGGAGAACATGGCGCAGGCATCAGATATGGCAAATAATGAACTCTACGGACTTGGCTTTGATGAATATAAAAGGTATCCCGGCAAGATTGAGGCGGTTACAGCGGATGACATATTAAAAACAGCCCAGAGATATATCAATCTTGACGCCTATACGCTGAGTGTGGTGGGGCCGAGGTAGTTCACGCTTAAAAATGCCAGACCCATGACGGAGTCATGGGCGCCCCGCTGCGCGTTGCTCGGGTTAACACCTTGAGCTGCGCAACAGGGACATCATCGAAGTAAGCTCAAAATTTTCCTGAGCCAAGACCCCACTGAACGTGCTGCAACGAAGTCTCTGGAAAACCGCCTTGCAGAGCAAAATACGAAGGCGCCGGGGTCGGGGAAAGAAGCGCTGCAAAATTTGTTTTGTCCTGAAAAATTTAAGATGAGCCTCCTAACCTTAGGCCGAAATTCTAGATGCTTCCATCATCGAACGCATTCTGCCTCAAGGTTTTATTCTGCGGTCTTTGTGTCTTCTTTTGCCATGGCGCTGTAACCGTCAATACAGTTATAAACGGTATCCATCATCCTTTTTATCTCTGCCGTCGTGATGCTCAGTGGCGGCATTATTACAATCACATTGCCCAGCGGCCTTATGATAAGGCCGTATTTTCTCGCCTCCGTGCAGACTTTGCGGCCAATCCTTTGCTCCATGGGATAGGGTTTTTTGGTCTTTTTGTCCATGACCAGCTCTATGCCGGCAATTAATCCTTTTTGTCTCGTATCTCCAACATGAGCCAGAGCCTTTAAATCTGCCAGCAGATCTGTTAGTAGTTTAATCTTTGGCTTGAGCCTTTGCAGGGTTTTTTCCTTTTTAAATATCCTGAGACTTGCCAGCGCCGCCGCGCAGCCGAGGGGGTTGCCTGTGTAGGTGTGACCGTGAAAGAATTGCTTTAATTCCTCATATTCGCCGAGGAATGCCCTGTAAATCTTCTCTGTAGTCAGGGTTGCTGCAAGAGGCAGATAGCCGCCGGTTATCCCCTTTGCCAGACATAAAAAATCGGGCGTCACCCCTTCGTGCTCGCACGCAAACATCTTGCCCGTCCTTCCAAAACCTGTTGCCACCTCATCGGCAATGAAAAGGATGTCGTGCCTTGCGCAAAGCTGCCGAACCCTTTTGAGAAATCCGGGCGGCGACACAATCATGCCTGCGGCGCCCTGCACAAGCGGCTCAATAATACAGGCTGCTATCTCATGGCAATGCCTTTGAACAATCTCTTCAAATTTTTCGATGCAGGCAATTTTGCATGAGGGGTATGCCATGCCAACGGGACACCGGTAGCAGTACGGATACGGCGCCTTATATGCCTTGAATAAGAGCGGCGTGTATTTTTCCACAAAAATATCTATCTCTCCCACGCTCATGGAGCCGAAGGTGTCGCCGTGATATGCGCCGACAAACGATATAAATTTTGTCTTTTTTGCTTCTGACTTCTGTTTCCAGTATTGGAATGCCATCTTTAATGCTATTTCAACCGCAGTAGAGCCGTTATCTGAATAAAATACCTTTGTCAAACCAGCCGGCGCAATCCTGACAAGCTCCTTTGCCAGCGTAGTGGAAGGCACATTCCCGAGGCCCAGAAGGGTTGAATGGCTTATTTTATCAATCTGCGCCTTTATGGCATTGTCTATCTCTTTTTTCCTGTGGCCGTGCACATTGACCCAGAGAGATGAGACGCCGTCCAGATATTTTCTGCCGCTTGTGTCAATAAGATAATTTCCCTCGCCCCGCTCAATAATAAGAGGAGTTCCCCTCTCCCACTCCTTCATCTGCGTAAAGGGATGCCAGAGGTGTTTTTTGTCCAGTTTTTCGAGAAGTTTATTTCTTTTTAAGTCCATGGAGAATTGATAGTAACACTTTTTGGTTCTTTCGCAAAAAAGTTGATTTTACTTAAAAAAACTCATTGAGAGAGGCATGGGAAATTTTTTCGGTCAAAACATTATTCGCATACTGCCGATAGCACGGCAGGGGTAAAATAAATTTAGTAAGAGCTAGACCCCACTGAACTTGCTTGAACAAAGCCTCTGGAAACCTGCCTGCTCAGGCAAAATACGAAGGCACTGGGGTCTTGAAAAGGCACAGCAAAATTTTGTTTTGACCGAAAAAATTTCCCATGCCTCTTTGAGACAGTTTTTTAACTAAAATACGAAAGAACCCACTTTTTTGAAATCTACACATCCAGGATGCACTGCACTGTGTGTTTGCCGTCCTTCTCCTCATACAATAACCCTGAATATGTTGCCGCCTTAACCTCTGTTTTTACAGAGTGCCTGTCAATATCCAATGGCTCTCCATAAGCAGTCCCTTTCAGCTTGTATCTGCCGCCTTCCTGTTTTTTTATCTCGGCGACTTTAAGCCTTGCAAGGGCAAGCCCTTCCACATCCTGCTTAAAAAGTATCTCATTTAAAGTCTCTACAAATAATTCCGGTATATCCGCCGCCTCGCACTCTATGAAAACATCCTCTCTTTCCTCAATCTTCGCAATATCCCACATCACATTGAGCATCGCCTTTGCGCCCTCTTGAAGCGCCTCTTCAAGCGTAGCCCCGACTGCCCTGATTCCGACATCGGCCTCGTGGTCGAGATAGGTATACGGCATGATGGGATTGTAACAGGCAAATGGAGGGGAGTCAATTGCCTCTCTGAAAGGTGTTAGCAGCAAGTAAAATGTCCTCCTTTGTAGCACATCAAATGTCCGGTTTTATGGTTTCATTCCTCCAGGGGGTGACCATGACTCGGACGGAGTTGCTGCAGGAGGTTAGGCTAATGCGATTTGAAGAGGTTTATGAG
>JACQEJ010000085.1 GCA_016200645.1 Deltaproteobacteria bacterium
CATGCTTCCTATGATGATTGAATGGTGATAGGTGCCGGCGGCATGAAGGGCAAGCTCCTTTAAGAGCGGGTGATCCATCCTTGCCAGTTCTAGGTGTCTTATATTGGTCGTATATCCAAATACAATTTCAAAGATAGGCGCAACGCCTGTTACTATTACTGATGTTATCTGGCCGCCAAGAAACCCGAAGAGGATTGTAAAAGCATCATCTTTTACAGACCAGCCTCCGCTCAGGATGATAAGGCTCGCAATAACAAGCGCATTGATGCAGCCCAACATCAGCCCTGCCTTTGTTATCGTAGCCCTTTGCGTAGCGTGGCGCACGCCTTTAGCCGCTATAATCCCGCCGATAAAAAAATATGACGCAAGGCTTAAACTGCCTTCTAAAAATATTCCTGAAATCAGGCTGATTACTGCGGCAAAAGTCAACGCTGTCTCTGAATTGAGAAAAAGCCTGATAAGCATCGGCCCTGCGGCTACCGGCAGAAGATAGAGATATGTATGAGAGGGGATGACAGGAAAGGCGGCTCCTATGGATTTCGCAACAAAGAGCGAAAGCCTTACAAAAACAAGAATCGTTGCCAGGACAACACCCATGAGAAGAACATCCTTGGGTGACGATGCAAATTTTCTTATATTCTTTGCGGAAAAGGTATAGGCAGCGTAGAAAAGGATAATGCTAAAAAGAAAAATGCCGATGACAGAAACTGCAAACCCTCTGCCATAAGAAACATCCTGCGCCGCCTTTAACTTCTTTACGACATCTTCCGTAATCCTGTCCCCTGCCCTTACAATAATCTCCCCTTTTTTTATATCCGTTCCTTGTATTGCGATATCATAGTCAGCCATAATATCTATACCGGCAATATCGCCAACCTTGTAGGAATATCCCATGAGCGATATATTGGTAGAAAATAAAAAGGCCACAATGCCGCTAACGAGAACAGCAGTGGCCCATTTCTGGAAAACCGGAGATTTTATTGATGCCGTGTGCATAAATAAAAATAGGTTGAGGTTGAGTAAGTATAGGTTGAGTTAATCTTAACCTTCTGTCTCTTCTTTCTTCCTTCCCCTCCCCTCATAAGCCTTGATTACCTCCTGAACCAGCGGATGTCTCACCACATCCTTTTCCGTGAACGAGGCAAATCCTATGCCTTCCACGCCCGAGAGGATTTTCTGCGCCTCCACAAGGCCTGACGGTTTTGCCAGCGGAAGGTCTATCTGCGTTATATCTCCTGTTATCACGGCCTTTGAGCTGAATC
>JACQEJ010000086.1 GCA_016200645.1 Deltaproteobacteria bacterium
TTGTAACGCTTAGGGCGGTTGTGCCAAGGAATAATCCCTGGGCAAATATGCCTTTGTCTTTTAATGTCAGGATTACAGCGGCTATTGCAACGCCGCATTGGATTGTGAGAAGCCAGCCCACTGTTCTGAAATAAACCGCCCTGTCAGGGGGCAAATCCAATGCCTTGGGGTCTGCTGTCAGAAGGTAGATTGCATACTGGCCGATGATTGCTATCGCGGCCAAGCCTCCTATTATTATGGCTATCTTTGCGGTGTTGCCTTGTTTTGATATTGGAACTCTCTCTCCTTTGTTGCCTCTTCTGTAAAGAAGGAAACTGAAGAATGTGGAGAGTATTATGAGGTTTACTACTGCGTTTTTTGCAGGCATTAGTCCGAAGAATTTTAGTGTGGGATGATACTGGGTTCCTCCCATTTTGCCTACTTCGTCTCCTGAAAGAGGTAGGTTGTGGGGGGTTAACCATATTGCGAATGAAATTACTATAAGGCCGAGCATGAATTTTATGTATCCGTAGTAGCGCTCTGCGCCGGGTATTCTGGTCATGCCGCTCCAGAGGTAGTAGTTGCTTACCAGGAATAGGGAGCCGACGAGCATGGCCTGTATTATGAATGTCCATGAAAAGTCTCCGCCCATCATGTTGTTGCCCATAACGGCGCTGGTGGAGTATACCTCTCTGCCAAGGTAGTATCCTGCGAATGGAATTGGTATGAGGCCTGCGATGGCAACGAAGTTGCTTATGTAGCCCATCCAGTCGTAGTGGGCTTTGTCTTCGTCTGTTTTTGAGCCAATGAATTTAACGGCTGCGTATGCGCCTGCAACGAGTCCGCCGAATGCAAGGTTTCCGAGCATTCTGTGGATGGCAAGGGGGGTGGCAAGGTGGTTGTCAAAGGCTTGCCATGCGCTTCCAAGAAAGTCGCCTTTTTCTGTAACGCCTGTTGGCCCCATCATGAA
This sequence comes from Deltaproteobacteria bacterium, assembly GCA_016200645.1. GTDB lineage: Bacteria > Desulfobacterota > GWC2-55-46 > UBA9637 > UBA9637 > JACRNJ01. The sequence goes on from JACQEJ010000086.1 coordinate 950, forward strand.
GCCTGCCCAACTGTTGGCAGCTTGCATTATGGCTGTGCCGAATATGTTTAAGAGTATGCCTATGAATATGTGAAGGGATTTTTTGTCTTTTATGATGAAAAGCCCTGCGCCAAAGGGGATTATGTATAATATGGCCATGAATGCCCTGGTGTCTCCTCTCATCTGAGGGGCTGCTATGCCGAGAAGGAAGAGGATGCCGATGAGAATGATGATGCCGCCGATAATCTTTGTTATCTTACTGATAACTGACCACTGAACATTAAGAAAACTGGGGCTGGGGACTGGAGACTGGGGACTGGTTTCTTTACCAGCCCCTAGCCCCAAGTCCCTAGCCCCTGTATCACTGAGCCAATCCCATCCATAATAGTAAAGGTATAGACAAAAGGTCTCGCCGAAGAAGAGAAGGGCGTAGATGAACATGACATTTTTGAATATGCCTGCCATGTATCCCATGAATGTGGGATAGAGGGTAAAGAGGGTGAAATAAAGGTGCATCTGGGCTAAAAACCAGACGAGCTTCCTGCTATCAAGACTCCCAATCTGCCGGTATTCGTTGGCCTCAAGGGCATAGGCAGGAAGGGCAGCAATAAATACAAAAAATACTGCCAACGTTGTCCCTTTAAAAAATGATTTCATCTTTTTATCTTACCTCCGATAAATTTGACTTACTTGCCCAACGTCCTGAGATACCTGATTACCTCAATCAATTCCTCTTTTGTCATCTCCCTTTCTATTTCGCATGACCTGCATATATCCAACTGGCCTTCAAAATTAGTGAGGGCCTTGGTATCAGGAATATCTGTCCTGAGCTTTGGGAAAGCCCCTCCATGACACTTGAGACATTTTTCTTGAAATACATTATCGCCGGCAACAACCCTGGCGTATTTCAAAACCACCTGCATCTCTTTCTCTGTAAGGGTTTCTTTCCATGCAGGCATCACATCCTTTCCGTGTCTGATAGTCTGCAGAAGTTCCTTATCTGTCTTGTCCAGCCTTTCACCTTTTGCAAAGCTCGGCGCATTGGGAAGCATGGCATTTCCGTCCACGCCGTGGCATACTGCGCATCTTTCGTGATATATATCTTTGCCGCGCTGCAATTCTTTAACCTTTTTATCCTCTCCTGCAAATCCGTTCCTTTGGAAAAAAACAAAAAGTAGAATAACTGCGCTACCAAAAATCAAACTCTTACGCCGTATGAAATTCATAATTTCCTCAAATATAAAAAACAGGCAAGGCATTTTCTATGATTCTCCTCCTCTGTTTCAATGCCTTGCCTGCCTTATGTCTCCCCTCACGGCCCTGCTTAAGGAGAAACAAGAACAACTATACGATATCCCGCCGCACAAAGGTCATGGCGCGGAACTCATGTTTGTACGGGGATTCGCCGATCTTTTTTACCTTGCCTACGCCAAGCTTATATCTATACTCATTTGTCAACGGGTCAGGAACCCTCGGCGCAAGGGAATTTGCAGGCTGCGTCGGATGGAGGAAATACATAAAACTTACGCCCTTTTTCACTGCCGGTGTAACAATAGCAACCGCAGTAACACTTGCCTTCACCAGTTTTATATGCCCCTGTTTTACAAGGTTGCTGTATTTAGTATCCAGCGCATTAGTCCCCATGTTCTGGTCTTTCCAGACAGGTATCCTCTCGCTGTATGCAAGAACCATATCTCCGCTTTCAATGCCCCTGGCCTTTGCATCATCGGGATGCAGCTCAAGGAAGTTTTCAGGCCAACGCTGGGTGATATACGGTCTCCTCTCCACATCATCAAATCCTGACTGCCAGATTTCATTGATCCTTCCATTCGTCACCCACAGTTCATCTTCTTTGGGCTTTATAAAATCAAAGAAATCGGAAAAGATATCCCATGGGCTCTTGAGCCAGTTTGCCTTGCCGGATTGAGTATCAAATGCCGTGAGTTCTTTCGGGTCAATATATCTGGCGCCGAAATGATTCTCAGGCAGCTTCCATTCGGAATCCTGAAGCCTTGCAACGCCGATTACCTTGTAGCCGTCTGCCCTGAGGTCCGAAGATTCCCGCATTGCCTTTGGCATGGTGTATTCCCAGCCCGGCCTATCGTATTTATAATCTTCATCAACAAGCAGAACCGGCGTCTGTATGCCTGTGGTTCCGAATTTCTTAAGGAGGTCGTGGAATCTTACCCCCTTCTTTTTTGCCATCCAGACAAGGGCATCGTAGTTATTGTCCTGCCTGCCTCTGCTGAACCTTGCGCCCTCTTCCATTACAGCATTGCTGTCCTTCCAGTCATATCCCTCAAACCCCATCTTCTTTGCCCACTGCGCAACAATCCACCAATCAGGCTTTGCCTCGCCCGGCGCGTCATAGAATTTCTCATAGAGCCTGAGTCTCCTCTCGCCGTTTGCGCGGGTAAAATTTTCTTCCCCCCATGTTGCGGCAGGAAGGACAATATCAGCATACTTGGCGCCAATCGGGTCTCTTAAATAAATATCCTGATTCACAACAACCATGCCGCCTGAATCCACCCGTTTTTTAAGCGTCTCTATAATATCCTCTTTTGCAAGACTCATAATTTGATTTGGATTCTGCCGGGTAAGTTTATTGAATGTCTCCATAA
>JACQEJ010000097.1 GCA_016200645.1 Deltaproteobacteria bacterium
TCCTCCTTATTCCGATTTTATGCGTAAGCTCAATCTTTTGCTAACTATAAACCTTTTAAATTTATTTGTCAAACCCTTGACACTGCTTGAAGGGTTGCTCATAATTTATGCGCCGCCGCGGAGTTTGTCAAGACGGCACGGCATTTTTATCCATCACCGTTTACAATATACTTGACTTGGATTTGCAAAAGTTTTATTATTGGGTTGGTATTGGAGGTTTTCTGCATGGAGCTTGTTGCATTTGAACAGCTTGAGGAAAAGGTTGAAAAACTTATAAAGCAGTATATAGAATTACATGAGGAAAATAAAAGGCTGAACGAGACATTGAATCTCAAAGATATGGAGATAGAAAGCCTATACTCAAAACTTGAAAAAATTGGCAAAGAAAAGGGATTGATAAGAGAGAAGGTGGAAACCCTTCTTGCGAGAGTGGAAGGTTTGATTCAAACCACATGATGAGGTAATCTTGCCGGTAATAGAGGCGCATATTCTTGAACAAAAACTCCTTGTAAAAAGCGGAGATGGCGAGGAGCATGTTAAAAAGGTGATCGAGTATGTAAACAGCAAAGTAGAGGAGGTTAGAAAAAACTCAAAGGCTGTTTCAACACTGAATGCGGCATTACTTGCGGCAATGAACATTGCGGATGATTATTTTGAAACAAAGGAGAGGTTGGTAAAACTGGAAGACAGGGCCAGAGAACTTGCGGAGCGCATAGGCAAACAGACAGATTAAAATCCTCCCCTGCTGTGCTCGTGATTATGGGTATATTTAGAACCAACACTATTAAATAAGGGGACCTTCCCTGACTGTCAGCCGACGGATTCCCATAGCAGGAAGGGTCGAAAGCAGTCATAAGGTGCCCACCTATTTATAGGTTCAAATAGCCCATCAACACGGCATTAAAGCGGGGGAGAAAAAATTAGGAAGGCTTCAGATTAAAGGGAACCAGGGTATGTTCATACATGTTATTTCTTTGGTTAAAAATTTTTTTATTTGCAGCAAAAACACCGTTATAAGTTTAGCTGACCCGCAAGGTCAGCAAGTTAAAGACAAGGGCTTATAAATCCTGATACCCTTGTCTGTAATTAGTCAAATACCCGCATCCCTAATCAGACGCCTTCCAAATCTGCTGCATTGTGCGCACATAATGCAGGTCTAAAGCTTCCATCGCTTATTATCCGCCGCGTGATGCCTATTCTTGAGAAAAAAGATTCTTTGAGAAAGGATCTCCTTCAAAAACGTTTGAGATTGCCATTTGAAGAGATATTCAGATTAAGTTCTATCATCCAGAAAAAGTTTTTGTCTCTCAAAGAATTAGAAAATGCAAGGCAGTTGGCCCTGTATGCCAGTTTTAAAAATGAGGTACTCACTGACACTATCCTTGAGTATGCCCTGGGTAAGGGAAAGGAGGTTTTTTTCCCCAGGGTTGTCAGGGGAAGAGGGGGCCTGGCATTTTTGAAGGTGAAGGGGAAAAAAGACCTCGCTGTCGGCTCTTATGAAATACATGAACCTTCTCATGGCCGCGGGTCGGAGACGGGGGCGCCCTCATCATTTGACATTATCGTTGTGCCTGGCATCTCATTTGATATAAACGGCAACCGACTGGGATATGGCAAAGGTTATTACGACAGGGCGCTGGGAAGTATAAAAAAAGAATGCCTTATCGCGGCGCTGGCATTTGATTTTCAAATAGCAGAGAAAATCCCTGCAGAGTCCCATGATATCAAGATGGGCAAGATAATTACAGAAAACAGGGTAATCAACCCCGTTAGAAGCTAATGCCGTTACAACTATTTTTAGCTAAATTTGTTATATTTCAATCTATTGTTTGTATTTTCTACTACAGTTGTCCGGTGGGGTCAACTCATAGGTTTATCAAGTTGTAACGGCGCTAATTGGGTTTTTTAAAACTATTTTTTATATAAAACAAAATTAATTTTACCCCATTGCAAAGAATAAGGCTTTCTAACGGGGTAAATATAGAAAGGGGTGACGACCTTGGACAATAGCTTATTTATAGTAATTGCTTCTTTTATTGGAATCGCAATCGGGGCGCCGGCTGGTTATTTTATCAGGAAAAGGGTTGCCGAGGCCCAGATAGCGGCTGCCAGGAAACTGGCTGAATCCATTGTTGAGGAGGCTCAAAAAGAGGCTGAAACTATAAAAAAGGAGGCCAGCCTTCAGGCAAAGGACAAGCTGTATCAGAGCAAGATGGAACTGGATAAAGAGACATGGGAACGGAAGCAGGAACTCCAGAATCTGGAAAAAAGACTCCTGAACAAAGAGGAGAATCTGGATAAAAAGATTGAGGCGCTGGATAGAAAAGAAAACGATATGGGAAGGAGGGAAAGAAATTTAATCCAGCAGGAAAAAAAGGCTCAGGAGATGGAAAAGGAATATGCCCTCCTTTTAGACAGGCAAAGGAATAAGCTGGAGCAGGCAGCAAATTTATCCGCTGAAGATGCCAAGAAAGGCCTTGTAGAGCTTATAGAGAATGAGGCAAAGGCTGATGCTGCAAAAGCGATAAAAAGAATTGAAGACGAGACCAGAGAAACGGCCGTGAACAAGGCCAGGGAGATTATGGCGTTGGCCATTCAGAGATACGCAGGCGAATATACCGCGGAAAGAACCGTCTCGGTTGTAAATCTTCCCAACGATGAAATGAAGGGAAGGATTATCGGCAGAGAAGGGCGTAATATCAGGGCAATAGAGGCTGCAACCGGCATTGATATTATCATTGATGATACCCCGGAGGCTGTAATACTCTCCGGCCACAACCCGATACGAAGGGAGGTGGCAAAAATCACTCTGGAAAGGCTGATAGCTGACGGAAGAATACATCCGGCAAGGATAGAAGAGATTGTAAGCAAGGTTGAGCAGGAAATTGAGCAGGCAGTTAAAGAAGCAGGCGAGCAAGCGGTCTTTGACACAGGAATTCATGGTCTGCATCCGGAGTTGATTAAACTTGTCGGTAGGCTCAAGTTCAGGACAAGCTATGCGCAGAATGTATATGTCCATTCAATGGAGGTGGCGTTTATCTGCGGAATTATGGCTGCGGAATTGGGGCTTCCTGACAAACCGGCCAAGAGGGCCGGGCTTCTCCATGACATCGGCAAGGCGGTCGACCACGAGGTTGAAGGCTCCCATGCAGTCATCGGCGGCGACCTGGCAAGGAAATACGGCGAAAATCCCAAGATTGTCGCAGGGATTGCAACGCATCACGATCCCAACCCTGAATCGCTTTTGGGCATACTGGTTCAAGCGGCTGATGCGCTCTCTGCGGCTCGGCCGGGCGCAAGAAAAGAGATGATGGAGACATATGTAAAGAGGCTTGAAGACCTTGAGAAGATAGCAACCTCATTTCAAGGCGTTGAAAAATCTTATGCAATTCAGGCCGGGAGAGAGATAAGGGTTATTGCAAGCAACCAGTCAATATCCGATGAAGGCGCTGTGGCGCTTTCTAAAGACATAGCAAGAAAGATAGAGAAGGAAATGAATTATCCCGGACAGATAAAGGTTACGGTTATACGGGAAACCCGCGCCGTTGATTATGCAAAATAGCGAAAAACCTGTAAAGATTTTCTTCATTGGAGATATAATAGGAAAACCGGGCAGGATCGCCATAAAGGAACTCCTGCCCGAGTTCACAGAAAAATATGCCATAGACTTCGTTATTGCAAACGGAGAAAACGCCGCAGGCGGGTTTGGGATTACGCCGAATATTGCGGAAGAGCTTATCGGCCTCAATATAGATGTGATAACATCCGGCAATCACATCTGGGACAAAAAAGAGATTATTCCTTATATCGCCGATAAAAAGTGGCTCCTCCGGCCTGCCAA
>JACQEJ010000098.1 GCA_016200645.1 Deltaproteobacteria bacterium
AGAAAGGCCGCATCAGTCCCTCGGTGATGCAACTCCATCCGAGGTTTATTATAAAGATTGCTTCAATTTAAAAGAAAGGCAGGCTGCTTGATCCACTAAATACACATCGTTTTTTTGTCTTGACAAAGGGGTCCACTATACTCTTTCCTGTTGAATACCATTGCCACAGCCCCTTCCCTGCATTTAGATTTACAGACCCGCTCTAATTTTTCTGCCAATTCCTTTGGCCCTGGCGCAATCTTTTTGAAACCAAACTTTTCAAAATACTCTATCAAATCAGTGGTTATATAGACTTCATTGGTTGGAAAATTATTTATCAGATGCTCAATTATCATTTTTCCTATGCCCTGATTTCTTCTATCTTCAACAACGCCGACACAGCCGAGCTCATAGACCTCTTCATGCGGCCTTATTCTTCCGAAGCCGACAATCTCTTTGCTTTCCGCTGCAACAACAAATTGCCGATAGTCCAAATCTTCGTCATCTAATCGGAATCTCTCAATGCACTTCTTGATAAATAACATATCGTCAGGAGTGGAAGGTCGTATATCAACCATCTTGTTAAAAAAGTCCTTCCTCGGCGGCGACCACGCATCAACAGCCTTACCGCATAGGCTGCCCGTATATGCTGAATGCACGGTATTTGAAGGTATCGCAATGACATCACCTGCCTTCAAGGTAGCCTCTTTCCCATCATAGGTAAAGGTTAGTTCGCCCTCCAACACCATGGTTATCTGCTCAGCCTCGTGGGAATGTTCAGGAAATTTTGTATTCGGCTCAAGTTCAAAATAGGTGAGCATGGTCTTTTTCAGTCCCACTGCCCACATCTGAGCACCGGAGACATCTGGTTTTAATGGCAAAGCGCTTTTTCTATAAACTTCAATTTTATTCATAGTATCTCCTTCCTTTTATGAAACCTGTAATGTTCTTTGATTTCGTAAATTTTAATTTGCGCCATTTTATACTTCCTCCGCTTGAACTTTATTGTCTTTATAGGAAATCACCACCACCCCTGCAATAACCAGCGCCATGCCGACTATCTGCATCGCATCCATCTCTTCTCCGAGAAAGATCGCGGCCATAAAGGCCGTGGCAACAGGGCCCACGCAGCTTACAATCGCAGCCCTGCCTGCGCCGATCCTTTTTATCCCCATCGCCAAGGTTATCAGGGGAATAAAAGTGGAGACAAAGGCCAACAGAAAAAATATACCCCACACCTTCGGCCCGTGCGGCATGAAGGTTCCGTGCCATGTGCCGATGGATGCAACAGCGCAGGCCGTTGTCGAATAAGCGGATATCTTCACTGCGGAAACCCGCTTGCCAAGCGCTTCCGTGAGGAGATAGCTTCCTGCGGATACAATCGCCGCAAAAAATACCAGCCCCGCTCCGAGCAGATGGCCGTTCAGATTCCCGCTGAAAATCTTGAGGGAAAGGATAAGGCCGATGTAGGTCAGGCCCAACGCCGCTATTTTTCCGCCGCCGATTTTTTCCTTGAAAAAGAGCGCGGTCAAAATCACCACGATGGTCGGATAGGCGTAGAGTATCGTCCTTTCCAACGATGCGTCAAGATAGAGCAGGCCGTAAAAATCGGCCAGGCTGGAAAGGTAGAAACCAAAAAATCCGCTGAGCAGCATGATTGCAAGGTCGCCGGTTCCGACCCGCTCCGTTTGATAGACAAAAAGGAGTCCCCAGAAAAATGGCAGGGCGATTGCAAAGCGAAACGCCTGGACAGTGATAGGATCAATGCCGTAGCCGTAAAGGAGCTTTGCGAAAATCCCTTTTGCCGCAAAGGTTACGGACGATATTGCCACAAGCAGATAGCCTGCGAAGATTCTGTTTTTCATGTTTTGCTCCTCAAAAATAAAGGCTCTTTCGCAAAAAAAGTTTTGCTCCGCAGGAGCGACCTGTTTGATTTACGCAGGCAGACCTTTCTATGCTCACAGATCGCTCCTGCGGAGCTCTGTTTTTGGGTATATTTTTTTTCTACAAACAGATAGCCTCTCTGAGGCTCAAATAGTCAAAAGCCAAAAAAATCAACTTGTTTACGAATGAACCCAAAAACAAAAAGGCCGTGGGCTTTATTTGCCCACGGCCTTTTTCAAAATGATTTAGTTTTTCGTTTTCTAATTCCGAATTCCGAACTCCCAACTCCAAACTAAAAAGGCTATGGGCAAAGAAATATCCTGCCACCCGGTAAGGTGGAGGATAACTCGCTTTATATTCAGAACTCTTATGTCCATAGACCTCTTCATAAATATCGGTTTATAAGCTAATCAAATTTTCCAGCGGCTGTCAAGATTTTTTAACTGCCGCAGATTGTTTTCATCCTTTCTTTGCCCGCACTATCTTATCAAGAATTCGCTCGGCCACTTCATTTTTGGGAAGGGGCGGCAGCGCTTCCACCATTCCATCCTTCTCCAGAACAGTAACCTGGGTTACCTCTTTGTCAAAACTTGTCGGGTCGTTTGCAACGATTAAATCCAGCTTCTTCTCCTTAAGCTTTTTCTTTGCATTTGCCAGCATGTCTTCCGTTTCAAGGGCAAAACCGACAAGGAGCTGCCCCCGTTTCCTGTTTCCCATCTCCTGCAGTATATCCTGCGTCCTCTCCAGTTCCAGAGTGAACCTCGCCTCTTCTTTTTTTACCTTCTTCCTATGGCTTATCTTAGGCCTGTAGTCGGATACCGCCGCAGCCATTATCACCACCGTGGATTGGGGATAGTGCCTCATGCTGGCCTCCGCCATCTCTTCTGCCGTTGTCGTTTTTATAAAGGTAACGGCTCGCGGCGGTTTAAGATACGAAGGCCCGCTTACCAGAACAACCTCTGCCCCCCGTCTCCTCGCAGCCCGTGCAATAGCATAGCCCATTTTGCCGGACGATGGGTTGGATATAAACCTCACAGGGTCTATCGCCTCTTTTGTAGGACCGGCGGTAATCAACATCTTTTCGCCTTTCAGATCTTTGGGAGCAAGGCACTCTTCCGCCGCGTCCAGAATGTCTTCCGCCGGCGCAAGCCGTCCCTTGCCTTCATATCCGCAGGCAAGCTCCCCTTCTTCAGGGCCGATAAAGCAATATCCCATGTTCTTAAGCCTTTTGATATTGTCCTGCACTATCTTGTTTTCATACATATTGGAATTCATTGCCGGCGCAAAGAGTACAGACGCCTTTGTCGTCATAACAACTGTTGAAAGAAGATCATCTGCCACACCCGATGCAATCTTCCCTATAATGTTTGCCGTTGCAGGGGCGACAACAATAATATTCGCCTTTTCCGCAAGGTCAATGTGAGAGATTCTTGATTCCCGGGTAAGGTCAAACATATCCTGTGCAACAGGGTTTCCTGCAATGGTCTGAAGGCTCAGCGGAGTTACAAAGTTGGCTGCGGCCTTTGTCATAATAGGCCAGACCTCGGCGTCGCTTTTTATAAAAAGCCTTGCCAGTTCCAGGGCCTTATACGCGGCTATTCCGCCGCAGATGCCGAGGACTATTTTTTTCCCGTCTAATATCATAGTGGTTTATACTATCAGCAAAGATAATAAGCGTCAAGCAAGGTTTTCCACCTGGGTCTGCGGCGCATGGCGCTCAACCAATCCTCGCAGCGATGGATGATAAGGGCCTGCAACAATGTTGCGCTCCAGAGTTTCGGTTGCATGAAGGCCAAGCCTTATGATCGGAATTTTCCGGGCATTAAATAAGGAAACGAGTTTTCTGCATACCTCCACCATTTCGGATAAAGACCAGGGGCTGTATAAGCCTGCGTAGTATATATTTTCCAGGGGAGTTCCCCGCACTACAAGGACAGGATATATCCTGACAAAATCCGGGTTAAGCTCCACAGCCTCTGAAGCCGTATAAAGGATGGTTTCTTCCGAATCGCCTGGAAGCCCAGGCATGAGTTGGAGACCAACGGCAAAACCGTATTGCTTCAATAACGAAACTGCATTGACCGTATCTTGCGCCGTATGCCCTCTGCCGGAAAGCCGCAGCACCTCATCTGCCATGGATTGAACGCCAAGCTCCACTGTTTCAACTTTATACTTTTTTAAGAATGCCAGGCCTTCTTCCGTGATATAGTCGGGCCTTGTGGAAATTCTTATGGAATCTACTACGCCGGCGCGAACAAATCCATGGGCTGCCTCCAGAAGATATTCCTGCGTATCCTTCTTAAGCCCTGTAAAACTCCCTCCATAAAACGCAACCTCTTTTTTGCCGTTTCCTTTCCATGTCTTTAAATATCTGTTGACGGCTTCCACCGTTTCGCGGCCATCAGGTGTTTTCTCTATCCCTGTTATCCTGTTCTGATTGCAGAAGACACACTGATGAGGACAGCCATCGTGCGGGATAAAAATCGGAATAATGAGTTGTTTCTTTTTAGCCATACATTTTTATTCTAGGAATTAGGGATTAGGGGCTAGTAAAAACAAATATTAATAACTAGTCCCTAGACCCCAGTCTCTAACCCCTGTATTGAATGAGAACATCCAAGGGTAAAATTGGCTGTTGTTAAATGAGGTTTGTTTTATAAAGTAAAGAGGGCTGCCGGCTACAAGCTACCTGCCGGCCCTTTTCCGAAGTTCTGCCATAATATCAGAGGTTACCTCTTTCAGGCCTTTTTCTTTTGCATACCGCTCAACGCCTTTTTTGACCATCGCCTTCAAAAAGAAAGGCACTTTATTCAGCCGTTCAGACGCCTCTTTTGTCCAGATTATTTCTTCTAACTTTTGACTTTTGACTTTTGACTTTTGACTTTTATTTGGTTCATACTCACACCACGGGTCTTCTCCCATGAGGCTTAAGGTTGATGCAAGGGCCCTTGCCCTGCATCCGCCGCATACCTCGCCATAATCGCAATCCTTGCACCTACCTTCATATTTTGGATTTCTCAGGGACTGCAAAATTGGAGATGATGCCCATATCTCAAGCAGGCTTGTCTCCGTAAGATTTCCCACTTTGGTTTGCATATATGGACAAGGTGTTACATCTCCTTCGGGTGTGATTCTAAAATAACCTGTGCCTGCAATGCAACCGCTGGTTGAGCCTTTGAGGAGATGGCTCTCTGGATTCAGTTTGTGCGCAATCCTTAAAAAATGAGGGGCGCACCGGGCCCGCACCATCATCCGGCCTTCATACTCTTTTTCTGCATTTACAAGATATGTGAGAACCTCCTCATATTGCTTAGCCGTTATGTCCGTCATTTCCTGGCCCCTGCCAGTGCATACGAGAAAAAATATATTGCATGCCCTTGCCCCTTTTTTATATGCATACTCTATGACATCCGGTATCCCTGAATAATTTTCTTTTGTAACCGTCATCTGAACCTGGAAGTCAAGGCCATGTTTCTTTAAAATATCCATGCCGGCTGCGGTTTTTTCCCATGCCCCGTTCAATCCTCTGAATCTATCGTGATATGATGAGTCTATTGAGTCAAGGCTTATCCCAACGCCGTTGACCCCGTTTTTTATCATCTGTTTTGCAGTCGGTTCATTTATGAACGTTCCATTTGTTCCTACTACAACCATCAATCCTTTCCCAGCCGCGTAAGAAGTCAACTCAAAGCAATCACTGCGGAGCAGAGGCTCGCCGCCTGTAAAGATAAGCATTGCTTGCGGGTTAAGCGAGGCAATCTTGTCTATAATCCTTTTCGCCTCATGGGTAGACAGTTCTCCAGTTCCTTGTTCTAATTCCGCGGCGTCAAGATAGCAGTGGCTGCACTTAAGGTTGCACCTTTTGGTTATGTTCCAGGATATGAGAAAAGGTATAAAATCCATAACTTCTTGTAATAATTGTAAGACCTTGGGGAAATGAAAGTCAATGGTTTTTTAGTGAAATTTTTAATGAACTGCTAAAATGTCTTGACAATTTTTTATAAGGTTGGTAAAAATCTAACTCCATTTTTACAGCGTATTATAACAAACGCACTAAATATTATTACATTGTTCTTAACGGCGTGGCAATGCAGGGGCGGCCCTTGCGGCCGCCCTGTTTACGGGATGGGACAAGCCCCTCCCCTACAGACTTATAGCTGCCCGTAACAATATTTAATGCGTTTGTATTAGTTAATAACCCCGTCCACAGGACGGGGCATACGGCGGGCTATGGCAGTTAAATTTTATGGCCTTAAAGACATTTAATCACGGCATCCATCCTTCTTACCACAAAGAGTTGACTTCCGGCAAAGGCATAGAAAAGGCAGCCCTGCCAAAGAAGGTGATAATCCCGCTTCAGCAGCACATCGGCGCTCAGTGCAAGCCTCTTGTTAAAAAGGGGGATGCGGTAACAGAGGGGCAAAAGATTGGAGAAATCAGCGCTTCTTTCGTTACAGCCCCTGTCCATTCTTCCATTTCAGGAAAAGTCAAAGATATAGAAAAACTTCCGTATCCTGGCGGCGGCAAGGTGCTGTCAGTCATCATAGAAGGCGACGGAACAACAAAAGAGTGGGGTAATGGAAGCATAGGCCTTGAACTAGAGTCCCTTACTGCCGAGGCATTGAGAAACATTATAAAAGAGGCTGGCATTGTCGGCATGGGCGGAGCGGCATTTCCCACTCATGTTAAGATAAGCCCGCCAAAGGAAAAAAAGATAGATGCATTTATCCTCAACGGCTGTGAATGCGAGCCGTATCTTACTTCTGACCACAGATTGATGGTTGAAGAGCCGGAGAAGGTATTCTGGGGCATGAAGGCATTGATGAAGGCCGTGGGTGTTGAGAATGGTTTTATCGGCATAGAGGAGAATAAGCCGGATGCTATTGAGGCGCTGGAAAAAGTTGTCAGCGGGAGTGGTGGGAGTGGTATAAAAATTGTTGCGCTTGAAACCAAATATCCGCAGGGCGCTGAAAAGATGCTCATCAAGGCTGTAGTGAACAGAAAGGTGCCTGTCGGCAAACTCCCCATGGATGTCGGCGTTGTAGTCAATAATGTTGGGACAGCGTTTGCCGTATACGAGGCAATGAAATACAATAAACCTTTGATTGAGCGGGTTGTAACTGTAAGCGGCAACGGCATACAAGAGCCGAAAAATCTTCTGGTCCGCATAGGAACAAGCTTTGAGGATGTTTTGAATCAATGCGGCGGTATTACAAAAGATGGTGAAAGAGAGGTATTAAACGGCGGCCCGATGATGGGCATTAGCCAGACAATCCTTGATGTCCCTGTGGTTAAAGGGACATCGGGCATAACAGTCATTGCAGGCGCAGAGATAAAGCCGAATACATATCAGCCGTGCATACGGTGCGCAAGCTGTGTTGAAGTATGCCCTGTAAATCTTATGCCTTACAAAATCGGGGATTTGGGCAGGCTTTACAGATTGGATGAGTTTAAGACATGGGGCGGCCTGGTTTGTATAGAGTGCGGCTGCTGCTCTTATACATGCCCGTCTAAGAGACCGCTTCTGCAGTGGATACGGGTGGGGAAGGTTAAGGTGAGGGAGAGGGAGAAGGTGTGAAATCAAGGTGAAAGGTTAAAGGTTTAAGGTTAGAAACAAAAAAACGAAAAATTCCTTTGACCTTTTACCTAACACCTTTCACCTGCAACTTAATAAATCTATGGACGAGAAAGCTCAAGAAAAAGTATCAGAAAAGCCAGTTCAGGAGAAATCAATAGAAAAACTCGTTGTCTCCTCTTCCCCGCATTTTCTCAGGGATGAGAATATCCCGAAGATTATGCATACGGTTGTGCTGGCGCTCCTTCCCGCTATGGCTGCGAGCGTCTACTTTTTTGGCTTAAGGGCAATAGGGTTAATTGTCATATCAGTTGCCGCATGCCTGATGACAGAATACATTGTTCAGAAAATCAGAGAAAAACCTGTAACCATATGGGATGGGAGCGCTATCATAACAGGCATCCTTCTTGCCCTCACCCTTCCGCCCAGTTTCCCGTATTATGGCGCTGCCTTGGGCTCAGTCTTTGCCATCGGCATCGGAAAACAGCTCTTCGGCGGCATCGGCTACAATATATTCAATCCTGCTTTGCTGGGAAGGGCCTTTTTGCAGGCGACCTATCCTGTATTGATAACCACATGGAGCGAGCCTCTTTCCAAGGCTGCAAAGGCAGGCGTGGACGCGGTAACTGCCGCAACGCCGCTGGCGCTCATGAAGTTTGAAGGGAAGATGACATCGCATCTTGATTTGTTCTTTGGCAATGTAGCCGGCTCGATGGGAGAGACCTCTGCTATCGCAATACTCATTGGCGGCCTTTATCTTCGCTACCGTGGTTACATAAACTGGAAGATGCCGCTGGGTTATCTCGGCTCCATGGCATTTTTTGGAGGCGTATTCTGGCTCATAAATCCGGCAAAGTATCCTGACCCTCTCTTCCATATCCTTGCGGGCGGAGCCATGCTGGGCGCATGGTTTATGGTGACGGATATGGTTACATCGCCGGTGACGCCGCTCGGTCAGTGGATTTTTGCAGTGGGCGCTGGTTTTCTTGCTATTCTCATCCGTTTATTCGGCGGCCTCCCGGAAGGAGTGATGTATTCCATACTTCTTATGAATGCCTTTGTGCCGCTCCTTAATAAACATACGAGGCCGAAGTTTTTTGGCGAAGACATTAAGGCGTAACTCAAGCCTTCAGGCTTGAGGTTTTCAAGGCTAAAGCCTTGAGTTACAAAAGAGGGGATTAAGGTTGAATAATCTTGCAACAAAGATGTTTTTGGTCCTGACTATCATCGGAGCGGTATCCGGCGGCATCCTGGCTGGAGTTTTTCATGTGGCTGACCCCCTTATCCAGGCAAACCGCGAAAAGGAACTTAAAGAAGCCATATTTGTTGTTCTGCCTGAGGCAAAGGACTACAAGGTTCTGGAGAAAGAGGTTGATAAGGAAAAGATTACGGTATACAAAGGCATTGATGCCGAGGGAAAACCTGTGGGTCTGGCATTCATAGCTGACGGCGGCGGATTTCAGGGGAACATTAGAATTATGGTCGGCTTGAATATAGACTATCTCAAGCTTAAAGGCATAAGGGTGCTTGAACAGAACGAAACACCCGGTCTTGGCAACAGGATAAAAGAGCCTCAATTTGAAGACCAGTTTAAAGGTCTTGAGATAAAACCGAAGGTGGAGTATATTAAATACCGCAAACCTGAAAAACCGAATCAGATACAGGCGATAACCGGGGCGACTATTTCCTCTGATGCGGTGGTGAAGAATATCAACAATGCGGTAGCAAAGGTGCTGAAGAATTTTCCGCAAGAAGAAGTTTTAAAATAATTTTAGAATTACGATTTAAAATCTAAAATCACAAATCTAAAACCGTAAATTGTTTCTTTACACTTATGGCAGACAACAATCAAAATCTCTGGCATGAATTTAAAAAAGGACTCTGGCAGGACATTCCGCCTTTTAGGCTTGTGCTCGGCACCTGTCCCACGCTTGCGGTGACCAATTCCGTCATCAACGGCATTGCCATGGGGCTTGCCACTTTATTTGTTTTGTTATGCTCAAACATCACTGTGTCTGCTGTAAGAAAGATTGTGCCGGGTCAGGTAAGGATTGCGGCGTATGTGGTTATCATAGCAATGTATGTTACTGTCGCTGACATGTATCTGGCTGCTGAATATCCGCCCATATCAAAGGCGCTGGGGCCGTATGTGCCGCTCATTGTTGTGAACTGCATTATCCTTGGCAGGGCAGAGGCGTTTGCCCAGAAAAATCCGATTGTGCCGTCAATTATGGACGCCCTTGGCATGGGCATAGGATTTACCATGAGTCTTACTGTGATGGGGATTATCAGAGAGCTGTTTGGTTTTGGCAGCATACTGGACATAAAACTTTTGGGGAGCTGGTTTGAGCCGTGGATAGTCATGATACTTCCGGGCGGCGCATTTCTTGTATTCGGATTTCTGGTGGCGCTCGTAAATTATATTTCAAGAAAAAAGGCGGAGACGGTCTGCCATTAAAGGAGGCAATTGGCTATAGGCAATAGGCTATGGGTTAAAAAACCTATTACCCATCACCTCTTGCCTATTGCCTGTATTTATGAAACTCATCCTCATATTCATATCAGCATCGCTGATCAATAACTTTGTGCTGACCTACTTTTTGGGTATATGTCCGTTTTTAGGCGTGTCCAATAAGACTGAGAATGCCCTGAATATGGGTCTTGCCACGACATTTGTCATGACATTAACGGCGGCAGCCACATGGCCTATATACACATATATACTTGTGAAATTCAATGTGCCGTTTCTTGAGTATGTGGCATTTATTATAGCCATAGCAGCCCTGGTGCAGCTGGTTGAGATGTATATAAGAAAGAGCAGCCCGGCTATTTACAGGGCCATGGGAATCTATCTGCCTTTGATTACCACCAACTGCGCAGTTTTAGGTCTTGCCCTTTTCATGGTTTTGAGAGATTATGATTATATAGAAAGCATCATCTTCGGCTTCGGCACAGGCGCCGGTTTTACCCTTGCCATGCTGATGATGTCGGGCATCAGGGAAGAGCTGGAATTTGCGGATGTGCCGGAGGCGTTTCAGGGCGTTTCCATAACCCTCATTATTGCAGGCATGATGGCTTTGGCCTTCATGGGGTTTGCGGGGTTGATAAGAGGATGAAAATAGTTCATAGCTGATAGCTGATAGCAAAAACTAACAGCTAACAACTATGAGCTAACAGCTAAATTATGACAGGCAATATCGTAATCATATCAATGGCAAGCATGGGAGGGATTGGCGCGGCCCTTTCCCTTTTCCTTGCCTATGCGGATAAGAAACTCAAGGTTGAAGAAGATCCGAGGATTGAGGCTCTCTTGAATATACTGCCCAATACAAACTGCGGCGGCTGCGGGAGGGCAGGGTGCAGGGTGTTTGCAGAGGCCCTTATCCAGGGGACAGCGTCTGTAGCGGGTTGTGTGGCAGGCGGACAGGATGTGGCCGATAACATCGCAAAATATTTGGGCGTAGAATCGGTCAAAGCCAATAGTACTGTTGCGGTTGTTCTCTGCAGGGGCGGCAATAAAGAAACGGTAAGAAATGCCGTGTATAAAGGCGAGAGGACATGCGTTGCTGCCAACCTTACCGGCGGGGAAAAGGCGTGCGTGTATAGCTGTCTCGGATACGGCGACTGCGTCCGCGCCTGTCAGTTTGACGCAATGGCCATGAATGACAATGCTCTGCCGGTTGTATTCCATGATGTGTGCAACGGATGCGGGGCATGCGCAAGGGCATGTCCCATGGATATAATTGAGATGCATCCGGTTGAACGCAAGCTGTTCAATTATTGCAGGAATAAAGATAAAGGCGCTGTTGCGAGAAAGATATGCACGGTGTCTTGTATTGCGTGTGGTCTCTGTGTTAAAGATTGCGCAGTGGAAGGCGGAATAGAACTGAAAGATAATCTTGCTGTTATCAATTATGATAAATGTCCTCAGGATGACCAGCCTACCAAGAGATGTCCGACTGCATGCATTCTTTTTGACGAGGAAGAAAAGATGACCAAAGAAGCCTATTATGCCTCTCTCCCCCGAAAGGCGGTTTAAAATCCCTGCAGCAAACATTAAGAAAAGATAATCATGTCTTCATTAAAAATTAATTCAATTGTTGATACAATTTTTTAAATATGGGAAAGCAAACACAGGCAAAGGGCGACAAAAAATGGTTTGTATTAGGTCTTATTATACTTTCCGCCGTTGGCCTTGGCGGAGGGTATCTGTTATCCTCCTATCTTGGCAATCATAGTGAAGAGGCTGTAAAAGATGTGTCTGCCCTCAGAGGCGGCGAGACAAGGCCGACCCTGTCGCCTGCAAGATTCACAGGCAAGACCGCATCAACATACGAGATAGCCGGGGAGATACCGGAGATACTTGACAGCCTTTATTGTTACTGCGACTGCAAGAAACACTTTGGCCATAAGAGTCTTCTTACCTGTTATGTTGATGACCATGCGGCCTTTTGCGATGTGTGCCAGGATGAGGCAGTGCGGGCATACGAGCTGTATAAGCAGGGCAAGGATGTTCTTACTATCAGAAAGACCATAGACAGGGAATTTGGTCATTAACCACAATTGCAAAATGCAAATTTTCATTTTTCAATGAACAAGGCGCACAAGGAGGAGAAACCTTGGGTAAAAAAGAGATTATTCTCGCCATAGGGCTGGTGGTCCTTTCGCTGGCTGTAGGTATTGTAATTGGAAAAATGAGGGGAACATCTGTTGAAGAGCGCGATATAACAAAACAACCAGCGCCCCAATCGTCGGCAAATCAGCCGTCGTTTGCGCAACATGATTATACGGCAGAGGTTCAGAGGATATTAAAAGAAAGACCGAATGATGCAAGGGCATTTGCGGAGGTTGGAAGTATATATTTCGACCAGCACAAATTTACTGACGCCATAGAATATTACAAAAAGGCCGTCGCCATGGATCCTGAGGATGTCAACTCATATAATGACCTGGGGCTTTCGTACCACTACATAGGCATGTCTGATGAAGGGCTTAAGTATGTGGAAGAAGGAATAAAAAAGAATCCCGCCTACCAGAGGATATGGCTGACCAAAGGATTTATCCTCGCTATCAAGGGGAATATTGCCGATGCAAGGAGCGCGTGGGAAAAGGCATATAAAATGGATCCCAATAGCGATGTGGGGAGATCGGCTGCAAGTTTTCTTGAGCAGTATAAAGGCGCCGCCAGATGAAGATAGGGATGGGTAGACGAGGCGGCAGTGCAATCTGATAAAAGTTTAGTGAAAACCATTGGCAGTAAAATATGGGGGCTTTTCAGCCTCCTCAAATTTACGCTGTTTATACTTTTTTGCCTCGCAATTGTTTCTATCATAGGCACGGTTATACAGCAAAATCAGCCGGCGGAATTTTACCGTGAGGAGTACGGCAAGTGGGCGCCTTTTATTCTGCGTATCGGCCTGGAAAATATGTATCACGCCTGGTGGTTTTCAACACTCCTCCTCCTCCTTGTTTTAAATATCATTGTTTGCACCATTGACAGGTTTCCGCCAAAATGGAAGGCTACGCTGGAAAGTAAAGTTGATGTTGACGCCAGGTTCATTAAAAATCTGCTCAATAATCATACCATTGTTCTTCAGGATGAGCCCGTTCGGGTAAAAGAAAAGATAATAAATATCCTCCGGAAAAAGGGATATAAGATAAAAGAGGCAGACGGCGCGGAGGGTGTGTCCCTATACGGATGGAAGGGGATAATCGGAAGATTTGGCTCTGATGTGGTTCATGTAAGCCTCCTCCTCATACTCGCCGGTGTTATTATAGGAAGCGTAACAGGATTCAAGGATTTTGGGGCGTTTTATGAAGGAGAGCTTACCACTATTCCTGCAACGGAATTGCGGCTTGCCGTGGACAGGTCATGGCATGGAATCCCGCTTCCCATGATAGAGCGGAAGAGAAAGGCGTCTGATATTCAGCTCAGGCTGGATAAATTCTGGATAGATTATTATGAATCAGGCCAGATCAAACAATACAATAGCGTCCTTACTTTGAGTGATAATGGCAAAGAGGTTATTAAAGGCAGGCAGATATGGGTTAATGCCCCGCTTTCGTATAAAGGGTTCACCTTCTATCAAAGCAGTTACGGGATAGCCTACGACAGGGTAAAGCAGGCGCAATTTATCTTGAAAGACAGCAAAACCAAGAAGGCAATAGCCCAGCCTTTCGATGTCGACTGGAATACCCCGTATGAGATTCCCGGCACAGATTACCGGATTAAGGTTATTGGTTTTGTGTCTGATTTCGGATTTGACCCTGCAACAAAAACAATATTTGCCAAATCGGCAGAGCATAATAACCCGGCGGTCAATGTAGAGATATATAAATCCGGCAAGCTGGTATCAAAACCATGGCTTTTCTATAATTATGCAGACCTTTTTGCGGCTATCCCTGATTCTCATTATGAGCTTGTATTTAAAGGGTATAAAGGTATAGTATATACAGGGCTGTCCATCAACAAAGACCCGGGGACAAATATTGTATGGGCAGGCGCGGCATTGATGTTAACCGGATTTTTTATGGCCTTCTTCATCTTTCATAAGAAGATATGGGTCAAGGTAAGAGCAAACAGCAGAGGAACAGAGGTGCATATAGGCGGGATGATAAATAAGAATAAACTTATTTTTGAAAGGGAGCTTTCAGAGATTGTTGAGTCTGCCAAATCATCCGCTTCCGAAGGAGTAAAAAAATGAAAGTGATCATGAGCTTATTGTTTTTTGATGCGGCATTTTGGTTTTATCTTGCCACCATGATTTTGTATATCGGATATTGGATATTGAAAAAAGAATGGCTCGGTCAGGCTGCGACCATCATGGCTGTCATCTCCACATTTGCCATCTCCATGATGCTCATAAGCAGAACATACGAGGCAGGCCATGCGCCGTTTTCCAATCTCTACGAATCAATGACCTTCTTTGTATGGATGATATCCATTGCCTATCTTGTGATGGAGTTTAAATATAAAATAAGGGTGGTCGGGGCATTTGTCATGGCCATTGCCTTTGCGGCAATGTTTGCCACATCCATGCTGCCTTATCGTTTTCAGGATATTGAGCCGCTCAATCCGGCGCTTCAGAGCATCTGGTTTGAACTGCATGTGTTTTCAGCCTTTATAGGATATGCCGGCTTTGGCCTGGCATTTGGCATGGGTCTTATGTATCTTATCAAGGCAAGGTTTGAGGAGAGGAAGATATCTCACTTCCTGATAGACAGATTCCCCTCATCCGCAATTCTGGATGAACTGAGTTATAAATCAGTGGCCTGGGGTTTTATATTTTTTACCCTGGGCGCGCTTATCCTCGGCGCGGTCTGGGCAAATAGGGCATGGGGGACTTACTGGAGCTGGGACCCCAAGGAGACATGGAGCCTCATTACCTGGTTTGTCTACGCAGCTTATCTGCATGCGAGGGTCACCAGAGGATGGAGAGGAAAGAAAGCGGCATATGTCGCCGTCTTCGGATTTTTGTCAACCGTTTTTCTCTACTGGGGTGTGAGTTTTGTTTTGCCGGGTCTCCATGCCTATGCAACACGGTAAGACAGGGGCAAGGGGCTTGGGACTAGCCCCTATCCCCTGTCTTTAGAGGGGTTTCTATGAACGACTTATCACAGGAAAGCAAAGGTTCGTCCAACAAAGTCATAATCGGCGCTGTTGTAGCAATCGTTGTAGTTGTGGTATTATTAATAACAATAGAACAGAGGCAAAAGTTTGAGCCTGTTCTGGAAGGGGACTCAGCCCCTGATTTTACCCTGCCGGATTTAAAGGGTAAAATGTATACCTTATCCGATTACAAAGGCAAGGTGGTTTTTGTGAACTTTTGGGCCACATGGTGCAAGCCGTGCGAGGAAGAGATGCCGTCTATGCAGCGTATGTATGAAGTGATCAAAAAGGGCTATCCGGATTTTGAATTGCTGGCTGTAAGCGTTGATTCAAAAGAATCCGAGGTGGTCGAATCTTTTGTAAAGAAATACGGCATTACATTTCCTGTTCTGCATGATAAGAAGGGCAAGATAAAAGAGATTTATAAGACAACAGGTGTTCCGGAAACTTTTATCATAGACCAGAACGGCATTATAGCGGAAAAGGTATGGGGGCCGCAGAACTGGACCACGAAGGAGAGCGTAAGGACAATTATAGAGCTTTTGACCAACGGTCCTTCAGCGCCTGAGAAGTATAAACAAAAGAAGGCGGCGTATTGATGTTGAGACAGAGGCTTTTTGCTTGCATCTTTTTTCCGGTTTTTTGCATTGCATTCTCTGGTTATCCGGTAAATAGCGGCGCCGCTGAAAAGGACTTCTGGGCAGATATGGGGGTGGCTAGAATTGGCGGGAAAAAACCGGTCTCTGCCCCTGATTTTACCCTGAACACGCTGGACGGCAAAAAGGTTTCTTTAAAAGATTTCAGAGGCAAGGTAGTGTTCTTAAATTTCTGGGCCACATGGTGTCCGCCCTGCACATTTGAGATGCCCTCCATAGAGTCCCTGCACAGAAAGTTTAAAGATAAAGGGCTTGTTGTAGTGGCTGTAAATTCTGAAGAGGGCGCTAAAAAGGTAAACAATTTTATCAAAAAGAAAGGATACACCTTTCTTGTGCTTCTGGATACGGATGGCTCTGTGGCGAATGACTCTTACAAGGCTATCGGTTTTCCAACCACATACCTGATTGACAGAAGAGGGTTGGCGATTGGAAAGGCGGAAGGGGCGAGAGAGTGGGACTCAAAAGAATCATTTAGGCTTATAGAGGAGATACTTAAAAATAGTAAGCAGTAAACAGCAAGCAGTAAAAAAACTGCTAACAGCTTACCGCTCACTGATAACTGATATATGACACAGCAGGTTTCCATACCCATAGCGTTTTTATTCGGTCTTCTCTCGTTCGTATCACCCTGTGTGCTGCCGCTGGTGCCGTCCTATATCTCATTTGTTACCGGCATATCATTTGAAGAGCTGACAGACAATGACGGGGGAAGGGAGCTCAAGAAGATTATCCTGATAAACTCTCTGATGTTTATCCTGGGTTTTTCCGCTGTATTTGTAAGCCTTGGGGCATCTGCAAGCGTTGCAGGCGAGCTGCTTCGCACCTATCAGGATATAATCAGAAAAATTGGCGGCATCGCAATTGTTTTGCTTGGCATCCATATTGTAGGCATAATAAATTTCAGCATCCTTCAGCGGGATAAAAGGCTGCGCTTTTTCCGGGAAAAGCCGGCAGGCATCCTGGGCTCATTTTTAATCGGCGTTGGTTTTGCGGCAGGCTGGACGCCGTGCATAGGACCGATACTGGCTACCATTCTCATGATGGCCGCATCATCCGATACGCTCCTGCAGGGCGTATTTCTCCTGACGGTTTATTCCCTCGGGCTTGCCATCCCGTTCTTTCTCACCGCCATCGGCATAACGACCTTCCTCAAACACTTCAACAGGCTCAAAAGGCACATGCGGCTTGTCTCAATCATCACCGGCGGATTTCTTATCGTCACCGGCATCTTGATTTATTTTAATTATTTTGCTATATTGACCGGGTATTTCAACAGCCTGTTCTCTTATAGCTCATAGCTGATAGGTCATAGCTCATAGCAACTACTTACAACTTCCGACTTCCGACTTACAACTTACGACTTTCCTATGATTCGAGTCGAGATATATTCCAAGAAAGGCTGCTGCCTCTGCAAAAAGGCGAAAGAGCTTATCCATAAGGTCAACGCAGAGGTGCCGTTCTCTTTCAAAGAAGTGGACATTACTGCCAGTGAAGACCTTTTCAGAAAATACAAAGAGGATATTCCCCTGGTGTTTATCAACGGCAAGAAGGCATTCAAATTCAAGGTTGATGAGGTTGAATTTCGGAAGAAGATAAGAAGAGAGCTGATAAAGAGCAGTTTATCCAGGGTATGGAGCAAAAAAGAGCATTTTAGTTAGTGTAAAAGCGAACACCTATGTATCAGTTGGAATTTGAAGCAACCCCTCAATTTCTTGACACCCCTGCCTTATGTCAATTTATTTAATTTGTTTGTATTGGTTATGTTAAAGAGGAGGCGGAACATGAGGCCAGTTATTGCAGGATTCGTTTTCATCCTTGCGCTGATAGGCGCTGCTTTTCACCTGAAGGCCGAGGAGAGTCAGTTCAGAAAACAATTCGTAGAAAACTATAGGACAAACAATTTTTACGCTCAAAGCAATCTGGTAAAAAAGAATAAAGATATTATGGCGGCGGAAATTAATTCCCTGATAACCGAAGCCATGCTGCCTGAGAAAAGCTACCAGGAGAGGATGAATCTTCTGGATATTGCAAATGCCATGGCCACCATGAATATCCACTGGAATAACGGAGATGAGGAGCTGCTGAAGAAGATCGAAGCGCTGCAGAAAGAGGAGCTTGCAAAGGAAAAGAAAAAAACCGAGGGGCTTGAAAAATTGCAGGCAGTTGAGAAAGTTCCCGGCAATTTTATCATGGCGCTGCATGGAGAAGAAATGGCTGCCAAGGGCCTTAGCCCTGTCATCTATCCCCACTGGGTGCATCGGGCATTTTTCAGATGCAAGGTCTGTCATGAGGATATTTTTATTATGAAAAGGGGAGCCAATGAAATCTCGCAGGTTAAGATACAGGAAGGCAAACAGTGCGGGGCCTGTCATAACGGCAAGATATCCTTTAATGCCGGAGAAGAAAAAAACTGCGAGAGGTGCCATCTTCTTGGCAGGCCTGAATCAAAGCCTCTCATGGATTTAAGTTATTACAGCCGCGACAGATTTAAAGAAATTGCATCCCGCGTCGGCGCTGAGTGGAATCCGGAAAATCTGCCGGGCGGGAAACTGCCGGTTGATAAACTCGGATTCATCAACTGGGTTGAACTGGATAAGTCAAAGGCATTCAGCCCCCTGCACTCCTTAAATGCAGGCCCTGACCCGGAAGGGATACGGGAGACAACTATACTGTTTGAAACAACCAGCACATTTCTCAATAATGTCCTCTTCAGCCACAAGACCCACTCCACATGGGTCAAATGCTCCCTCTGCCATCCCAATGTATTTAAACCAGAGGTTGGCGCCAACAAGGTCAGGATGATTGAGATGAAGGATGGAAAGGGCTGCGGCCTTTGCCATGGCAGGGTTGCCTTTTCTTATGCCGACTGCCTCAGATGCCACAATCAGCCAAGAGAAAATATACCTCAGGGCGTGCTTATTCACAGGGCTTCTGCTCCGGCGCAATAATAAGGAGGTTGTTAATCTCGCAGCTCTACGGAAATACCGCCGGCCTTAAGGCCGGTCAAATAAGAAGATTGCAGCTTATATATCGCCGCCGCATCCCCCCGTCTTTACTCATTACCTCTGAATTCGGAAGATACCTTACAGAGCTTTCCGGAGAAATAGGGAGACAGATAGGCATTATCGTCAACCGCCGGGGTTTTGTTGTCTCTGCAATTGTTGGCGATGAAAAAGAGATCGTCATACCTCTGCTTTCAGATTATCCCCTCGGAAGAAGGCGCTTAAGGGGCGTCCGCTGCATACATACCCACCTGAAAAACGAACCCTTAAGCCAGGACGACCTGACTGACCTTGCCTTGCTGCGGCTGGACATGATGGCAGCCATCGGCGTTCTGGAAGACGGCATGCCAGGCAATATTTTCATGTCTCACCTTTTGCCGTTAAACCCTGAAGGCAAAACCTGTGAAGTTCACCCGCCCATGCCGTTTCACAGATTGAATTTAAAATTGGATGAATTTATTGAGGCTCTGGAAGATGAGATGGGGAGGGCCGCAGTTCGGGATATAAAGGACACAAGGGAGAGGGCGATTCTGGTAAGCGTGTCCACGAAAGGGGGCAGAGAGGAACAGTCCGAATCCATGGAGGAGCTTAAAGAGCTGGCCCGCTCCGCAGATGTGGCGGTGCTGGATGCCATTATTCAGAGGCCTAAGGAGTTAAATCCAAAATATCTTATGGGGAGCGGCAAGCTAAAAGAGCTTATCATAAAGGCCCTTCAAAAAGAGGCAGCGCTCATCATCTTTGACCAGGAGCTGACTCCTACGCAGACGCGGGAGATAGGCGAGGTAACGGAGTTGAAAGTAATTGACAGGACGCAGCTCATCCTTGATATTTTTGCCAGAAGGGCGTTTTCTCGGGACGGCAAGGTGCAGGTGGAACTGGCGCAGTTAAAATACCGCCTTTCGCGACTCACCGGCAAAGGCACGAGCCTTTCAAGGCTTGCAGGAGGCATAGGCGGAAGGGGGCCCGGCGAAACAAAGCTGGAGGTGGACAGGCGCAGGGTGCAGGATAGAATCAGCCGCCTTGAAAAACAGCTTGAACATTTAAGCCGCGGCAGGCTGGAGAGAAGGCGAAGCAGAGCAGCCAGCGGCATACCTATCATATCCATTGTCGGCTATACCAATGCGGGAAAATCCACCCTCCTTAATGTCCTTACCAAAAGCGAGACGAAGGTGGAAAACCTTTTATTTGCGACACTGGATACGGCTTCCAGAAGACTGAGATTCCCCAGGGAAAGGGACGCTGTTATAACAGATACCGTCGGGTTTATACGACATCTGCCGGAAGACCTTTTCAAGGCATTCAAGGCAACCCTTGAGGAGATGGGAGATGCGGATTTGCTCATCCATCTCGTTGATATGAGCAGTCCCAATTTTGAAAAACAGATAAAGGTGGTGGAAGATATATTGAGCGAGATTGGCCTTGATGCTATAGAAAGGCTTCTTGTCTTTAATAAAGAAGACATGGTTGAGCCGGAGATTGTAAAAAATCTCTGCAGGCGATACCATGCCGTATCTATCTCAGCCATACATCCTGAGACTTTGGGAAAGCTGCTGAATGCGCTTGAGAAGAAACTATGGCCGGAAGATAGGGTGGAGGCAATGGATGCGAGTTTCGACTGATTCACTGAGAGGGACAAACTATAGTTTTCTTTTATATTTATACCATACCCTGCAAGTCCCATCCATAGATACCATGCACGGGCCATAAGGCGCTTCCGGAACGCAGGTAGCGCCGAAGAGCGGGCATTCTGTGGGTTTTATCTTGCCAATCATTATAAGGTGGCATGAACAGCCGGGATTTATATCATGTAAAGGCTGGGGCTGGAGGCTGGAGGCTGGAGGCTGGCAAATACCAGTCCCAAGCCCCAGGTCCCAAGTCCCTGCAGCATCAAACCTGCATCTTGCATCGCGCATTTTATACTTTTCCTTCAGCTTAAGCCCTGACCTCGGTATCTTTCCGATGCCGCGCCAGTATGCCGGCGCAATATCAAAAACCTCTTTCATGGCCATTTGCGCCTTCGTGTTTCCTTGAACTTGCACAGCCCTTTGATACACATTTTCGCACTTCGGAGCACCTTCATTTATCTGTCTTAATATCGCCAGTATTCCCATGATCACATCTACCGGTTCAAAGCCTGCTGCAACGGTGGGCATCCGGTATGCCTCCGGAAAAAGCTGATACTGTTCAAGCCCCATGACAGTTGCCACATGGCCGGGGATAAGAAAACCATCTATGCAAAGGTCGCCGACTCCCAATAAAAATTCCATAGAAGGCGGGATGAGGCGGTGAGAAACAAAGGCGCTCAAATTTTCAGGAAGATTGGGTTGTTGAATCAGAGAAGCCACGCCGCATGCAGTGGTTTCAAAGCCGACAGCAAATAAAACAACCTCTCTGGCGGGATTTTCTCCGGCAATCTTTATGACATCAAAAGGCCCGTATATAACCCGTATATCCGCGCCCTGCGCCCTGGCGTCAGCAAGGGAACCTCTCTGCGACGGAACCTTAATCATGTCGCCAAAGGTGGCAATGACAGCCTTTTCCTTCAGGCCAAGCTCAACCGCAAATTCTATATCTTGCCCCGGACATACGCACACAGGACAGCCCGGGCCTGCAATGACATCTACATTTTCCGGCAATAAATCCCTTAACCCAAAACGGCTTATCACATTCTCGTGCGTGCCGCATACATGCATTATTCTTACGGGACGTTTCAGCGAAGTTTCCCTTATTTTCTTAACGAGCTTCTCAACAACGGTCTTATCTCTGTATATGGATTCTATGGCCATTTCTTGCAAATTATATTCCTTTCTCCCTCTCATTGTAAAGGCTTTACTAAAGCTGTGGAGTGTGTTATTCAATTAAGAATGAAAAATTCAAACCTAAAGGTTTGAGTTACAAGGTGTAACTCAAGGCTTTAGCCTTGAAAAAATAAAAAGGAGATTGAGATTATGGCAGATGACAAAACCAAAGCAAAAGAGATGAAAATAGAGATTCAGATAGATGACGACATTTCTCAGGGCATGTATACAAATCTTGCCGCAGTGAACCACAGCGAGAATGAATTCATCTTTGACTTTATCTTCCTTCAGCCTCAATCGCCAAAGGCAAAGGTAAGGTCGCGGCTTATCTTAAGCCCGAAACATGCAAAGAGGTTTCTAAAAGCCCTGCAGGAGAATATCAAAAGATACGAAGATGTTTTTGGGAAGATAGAAGAGTCTAAAAGTCCTGTAATGGATACCGGTTCTATCCATTAACCCAGAAAATGCAGTTGCATTTTCTGGGTTAAAAGTTATATCGTAATTCCGTATATACCCGGCCTTTCTTTGAAAATTGACCGAATAAGCCGTTTTTATCGCCTCCAAATAAGTCGCTGCCGATGCTAATGAGCCATGAATTGGACAATGTCAATATGACTTTAGGTCTGAACATACAGTCCTGATTTGTAAAGTCATAGACGAAAAGCAATTCAGGATTAATAGAATGGCTAAAAAACTTTGGCTTTAACCAAATGGCGGCGCCGCTGTCTGCAGCAGGGTCCATAAGGCTCGTATCATGATTTAGAATGATACGCTGATAAAATTGCAGATTGACAGTTGTTTGCAGAATATCAGGAGAAAACTCCGCGCCTATCACATATTCCAGATAGTCCTTTTTTACAACCCCTTGTCCTGAAGTTATATCTTTAGTTTGAAACATCTTTCCGGTGGTGGCAACCCCTTCGCTTTTTAAGACAAGGACATCGAAATCCTTTGACACTGTGTAACCGATTTGATTAATTCTCGTATGTCCCGGTGTCAGAACAATAACAGGACCAGCCTCAACCGACCTGAAATATGTGGGAAGGGTATCGTATTTATAAAGATAGAATAGCGCCGGATTCCATCCGGAGATGAGTGTAGACCATCGTATGCCTGCACTGCTATTTTCTATGGACATCGCAGGTTTTTGTTCAGCCCAGTGCGGGATACGAATATATTCAAAGGACGGTAAGAAAAACTCCCGGTAGTCCTTGGCTGTGGCTATATCGGCAAAAAAGAGACCTGGAACCTCCCCCCACACAATCTGCTGTTTTCCTAATGTTAGATTACTCTCTCCAAAAGAGAGGTCTAAATAGGTCTCCCTGAATACCGCCTCTGTTTCCTGATCATGACGCACCCTATCCGAAAAGTTGTTTGTAAGATCAAATATCGCATCATAAAAAAAGCGTCCTGAAATTTTAATCTTGGCTGTTTCGTTGAATCGGTGGTCAAACCCAATCTGCAATATCTGTTTTACCTTTGTCAGCTCATTCGGTTCGGTTAACCTGTATGCTGTTTCCTGTTGGGCGTATCCATGGATTGGCAGGGGATTATTTTCGGGATCCGAAGTATCACTAAATGAAGTTGTTGGTATGCATAGCATAAGTAGAATGAGCCAGACACTTGCGTTAATACTCAATCCAACCTCTTGATGTAGTCCCTGCTGAAGTATTTAGCGGGTATCTTTTTTATATTCATATTGCTATAGGTTAAAACAGATTTCTCCCCCTTTTTTATGGCATCTGTAAATGTAAGCTTAAAAGGTCTTATGGCGCCTGCAAGCAATTTATATTTTTTATACTCACAGGTTTTAAGCAGGATACCTGTTCCTGTATAGAACTCTGCTTTTAATGTCCTCGCATCGGATAGTGTAACCCACAGGATTATCTTTTCGTAGGTCACCCAATCTGTCACCCTGTTTAACTCCAAAACAGCAACACTTTTTCCATCAGCCTCCTCGATTCTGAGTAAAGCCGCCTTATAATCTCCTGAAAAACTCATCCTTGCAATATCGCCGTTGCTTACCTGACCTGTTAATCTCTGGGAAAGAGAAAGTCTGACAGGCTGGTCGACACTGGGGAGATAGACCCAGAAATCTTTTCCCTTCATTAACATAACCTGACCCTTTTCATTTGGGGGGTAGACCGTCTTGACAAGGGCATCCCTCTTGCTATTCATCATAACCTCGTATTTGGAAACACGGGGGGTTCCACTTGATTCTGTCTCAATGGTTACCTCCACCGAAAAATCCGTATCAGGGATCCGAACATCATCAACCTTCTTGAGTAGTTCTTCTACATCCATATCAGCGGCATAAGTATGAACAAAGGTGAGGGGAATGATAAACATCATTATTTGTAACAACCATCTGACCATATTATCTCCTCCTCCTTTTAATTAAGTCTGTCTCAAGGCATCCACAATCCTTAATCTGGAAGCCCTTATCGCCGGATATAGCGATGCAATGCCCCCTGCCAGAAATGCTGTAGCAAATGCCCTGATATAGATTAGAAAAGGAGGCGTGATCTTTGCCACCCAGGGCCGTGTCCCGCCGGGAGGCGGAGGCATGGGGATTCCGAAAATCGAGATAATCTTCGCTGCTATGACGCCGGCTGCTATCCCTGCTATGCCGCCAAAGAAACCTATAATAATCCCTTCCAAAAGATATTGCATGACCACCTGATTCGGCTTTGTCCCGATTGCCATTACCGTTCCAATCTCCCTTGTCCGCTCGAATATGGACATGCTGATAGAGTTGGCAATACCAAAGACGACAATAAGGGCAATAACGATATTAATGACAAAAAAAATTCTGCTGAAAAGGGCTACAGTAGAATTATGGAATAGCGCCAGGTCTTTCCATGTCCTTATCTCATATTGCTCGCCATTACCGGCGAAAGCATCCTTCAATAGATTCACAGTGGAATCTACATAAGGGGTGTCCTCAAGGAGGAATACGGCTGTCTGGAACTTATTGTCTATCCATAATAATTTCTGTGCGGTTTCTATAGGTATCTGGACAGCC
>JACQEJ010000099.1 GCA_016200645.1 Deltaproteobacteria bacterium
ATCCATCATCAGACTGTTATGCGGATTTATAATAGCAGCGTCAAGACCGGCCTCAATTGCCATTGTCAGAAAATTTGCATTTATTGCCTCCCTGTTCGGAAGGCCGAATGAGATGTTGCTGACACCAAGGATGGTTGAAAGCCCAAGTTTCTCTTTAACCATCCTTATTGCCTTAAGCGTTTCTCTTGCAGATTTCTGGTCTGCGCTTACAGTCATTGCCAGGCAATCTATCACAACATCAGATTTTGAAATTCCGCATTCCATTGCCCTCTTTAATATGGCTTCAGCGATGCAAACCCTTCCTTCTGCTGTCGGCGGTATGCCTTTGTCATCCAGCGTCAAGCCGAGCACAGCAGCTCCGTATTTTTTTGCAAGAGGAAGTATTGTATTTAATTTTTTTTCCTCTCCGCTTACCGAGTTTATCAGCGCCTTGCCGTCAACCGCCTTGAGTCCGGTCTCTAATGCCTCCGGACCGGAAGAATCCAGAACTATAGGAAGCTGGCAGTTTTCATTGACCGCAAATACTGCCATCCGCATGGATGAGGGCTCATCAGTTCCTGGCACACCGACATTGACATCAAGGATATGGGCGCCCGCTTCCTGTTGGGATTTTGCCTCTTTGCGGATGATAGAGGTCTTTCTTTCTTTGATCTCCTGTTGAAGGGCTTTTTTGCCGGTGGGATTTATTCTTTCACCTACAATTACAGGCGACCGGCCATTTCCGAACTCTACAAATCCTGAGCGGCTCGCAAGCCTTGTTGTTGTTTTTTCTTCTCTAACTTTTGACTTTTGACTTTTGACTTTTGACTTCATTTCCTTTATATGCTCAGGCGTTGTGCCGCAACAGCCGCCGATTACCCTGACGCCTGCGTCCAAAAGTTTCGGCACATACTCTGCCATCTCGGAAGGGCTGGCAGGAAATATGGTTTTGCCGTCTTTGAGATACGGTATGCCTGCATTGGGTTGGGCGATTAAAGGCAGGTTAGTAACCTTACTCATCGCAACAATCGCCTTGTAGATTCCTTCTATGCCAAGGCTGCAGTTTGCGCCGATAACATCGGCGCCAAGCCCCTCCGCAACTATGGCAAACACCTCCGGCGGAGTGCCGAGCACAGTCCTCATGGTTTCATCAAATGTCATTGTTGCCGCTACCGGAAGCCCGGAAGCCTTTGCTGCGATTATTGCCGCCTTCATCTCCCGTATATCCATCATAGTCTCGATGATTATTAAATCCGCGCCGCCGTCTTTGAGGGCGCAAACCTGTTCTGAAAATATATCAACCGCCTCATCAAAGGAGAGATCGCCTACCGGCTCCAAAAACTTTCCGGTCGGTCCAAGCCCGCCTGCAACAAATTTTTCATTGCCGACCGCTTCTCGGGCATTTTTTGCCGCTGCAATGTTTATCTCGCGGAGTTTTTTCTCAAGATTGTATTCCGCAAGTTTGATCCGGTTGGCGCCGAAGGTGCAGGTCGTAACAACATCCGAACCTGCTGCGATATATTGCCGATGCACTTCCTGTATCATATCGGAGTTTGTGAGATTCAATTCGTCGGGACATCCGCCAGGCTTGAGTCCGAGCCTTTGCAGCATCGTTCCCATAGCGCCGTCAAAAATAATATTTCTCTTTCTTAATGTGTCTGAAAATTTGTTTTGCATGTTCATCCTTTTATAAACTCCTTATCAGCTTTCAGTGGGAATGATATGTCAATATGGCCCGCAACGGTCTTTGCCTTTTTCCCTTCTATAAGGAGCTGCACCTTTTTTATCTCCGAAAAATTAAGAGCCACGGTATTCACAATAGAGTATACAGTCTGGATTTCTGCAGAACTTCCGCCCGGATGCCTTTCTGAAATCTCCTTGCTGAAATTTAAGAACGCAACGCCCTCTTTAATCTCAACACCGAGAAGCCTTGTCCCGTCAGGGATGGTGGGCGTAAGTTTTTCAGCGGGCCCTTTTATAAGGGCATTTATGCTCCTTTCAATCTCCTTTGCCAAAGCCCCTTTTGCTATCTCCCTCTTTTCTGCCTTGAGCGCAAGCCCCTCGTCGTTGGAAAAATAGAGATTTACTGTTTTCATTTCTGGTTTAAATATCTTTTTGGGGATAAGATAAGGCGGAATCTTTTCGCTGTACTTTGTAAGAAGGTAGATCCCTATGATTACGGTAAGCAAGGCAACAATGATTACTGTCAGAACGGCCCTGCCGGCATTGCCTTTCTTTCTTCTTGACCTTTGTGGTTTGGGATTGCCATGAGGTAATTTTTTTTTTGCCATCTCAACTTCCTACATTCACGAGTTCAACAGCATCAAGATTTGCAGTCATAAACTTGCTGCCGACCTGTTTGAATCTTTCAGGCGAGTCTGTGACAAAAAACCTATGGGTGTTTTGTCCGGAAGATACAGTCTCCAGAAGATTCTTATCCATAAGACACTTGAAAACCTCTGCCGCAGTTTCATGGCCGGAATCTATGAGCATGACATCTTCGCCCATAATATCGCTGATGACACCCTTGAACAGCGGATAATGGGTGCAGCCGAGGATAAGTGTATCTATCCATTGTTTTTTAATATAATGCAGGTATGTTTGGGCAGTCAACCGGGCTATCTGATTATTTGTCCACCCTTCCTCGGCGAGGGGCACAAACAAAGGACAGGGTTTGATAAATACGGCAATAGCGGGGTTGATAGCCTTTATTGCGTCAAAATATGCCCCGCTCCTTATGGTGCCTTCGGTTCCTATGACGCCGACCCTTTTCGTTTTTGTGACTTCCACTGCCTTTCTTGCGCCAGGCTCTATTACGCCGATTACCGGTATCGGGAGTTCCTGTTTCAGCCTCGGCAGGCAATATGCCGAGGCAGTGTTGCAGGCAACCACCAGAAGTTTTATATCAAATTTCAAAAGAAATCTGGCATTTTCAAGAGAATACCTTGTGACCGTTTCAGCGGATTTTGCGCCATAGGGCACGCGGGCAGTATCGCCAAGATAAATAGTGTCTTCTCCGGGCATAGCATTCAATATTTCTTTCAGCACCGTAAGTCCGCCTATGCCGGAATCAAATATCCCTATCGGTTTTTTCATCCAGAAACACCTCTGATTTCAATTTCTACAGTTTAGGGAATCCATCCGTATAAGTCAAGGATATTTACTGAGTGAAATAAGTCTTATAGGACATATATGACTTATAAAAAATCAACTATTTATTTGACATAGAAGCAGATTGAAGTAAAATGGTTTTATTCCTTATGAAGAACACTACTCGTTTATATCTCATTCGTCACGGCCAGGTTGTAAATCATCACGAATTCCGTTACAACGGCCATTTTGATGTGGACATAACCGTCATTGGCATCCTGCAAATGGAAAATATTGCCGCATTTCTTGCAGCGAAATCAATAGCCGCGGTCTATTCCAGTGATTTGCAGAGGGCGGCGAAAGGGGCTGAGATTATAGGCGGGACATTAGGGCTAAGACCCATAAAGATTCATGCCTTCAGAGAGCTTCATCTCGGCAGATGGGAAGGGCTTACCAGAGAGGAAGGCGCGGCAAGGTTTCCTGAAGAGGCGGACTTCAGATTCCGAGACCTTGCCCGCGCACGGGTAAAGGACGGCGAGAACCTGCATGACCTCAAGAATAGAGTCATGCCCGCCCTGAAAGATACTCTGATGAAGCATACCGGCGAACATATAGCCCTCATCGCCCATGGCGGGGTAAACAGGGTTGTTCTGTGCGACGCCATTGGGCTTCCCATGGAAAACTTCTTCAGGATTGAACAGGACTATGGCTGTCTGAATGTGATTGATTATTTTGACGACGGGGTAAAGGTGGTAAAGCTCTTAAATGGAGGGCCTAACCAGGATTTGAAAATAGCGGAAATTTACTGAAAGGTTGAGGCTCTGTTATCCTTGCCTTATGAAAATTTAGTGCAGGGGCAGCCCTTGCGGCCGCCCGACTGGATGGGACAAGCCCCTCCAAAAATGGGATTTGGTATGTATTTTCGGAGCAAAGAAGACCTCAGAAAAGGGCATATTGCCAGAGCAAAAAGGGTCGTCATAAAGATCGGGAGCGCTGTGCTCGCAGGCCACGCAGCGGAAGGGCTTGATGAGGCGGTGTTTTCAAATCTTGCCGGGGGTGTTTCAGCATTAAAGAGGTCCGGTAAGGATGTGGTCCTTGTTACCTCCGGCGCTATAGCAATTGGCATGAAGAAGATGGGGCTTAAGAAAAGGCCTGTAAGCATTCCTGAAAAACAGGCAATTGCGGCCATTGGCCAGGGGAGTCTTATGGCATTGTATGAAAAGGCATTTACCCCTCTGCATGAGAAGGTGGCGCAGGTGCTTCTGACGCACGATGACCTCGGCAACCGATCAAGATTTTTAAACGCCAGAAACACCCTCCTTACCCTTCTCAACCTTGAGATAATCCCGATTATTAACGAAAATGATACGGTTGCCGTTGAGGAGATAAAATTCGGCGACAACGACCATCTTGCCGCCCTTGTGACCAATCTGGCAGAGGCGGACTTGCTGGCAATCCTTACCGATATAGACGGGTTGTTTGATAAAGACCCCAAAAAAGATAAGACCGCAAAACTCATACCGGTGGTGAAAGATGTTGACCACATGGGCGCTGTATGGGCAGGAGAAACCATCGGGACATTTGGCACAGGCGGTATGGCATCGAAGGTAGAGGCGGCAAAGAAGGCTGCCCACTTCGGAGTGCCGACTATCATTGCCAATGGCAGAGAATCAGAGGTTCTGAGGAAAATTTTCAGCGGCGAGGGTATCGGAACATTTTTTTTCCCCATGGAGGATAAGCTTACGAGCAAAAAACACTGGATAGCATTCTCAGCCAAGCCAGCCGGCACAATATTTGTTGATGACGGGGCAAGGGATGCCATACTGAAAAAGGGGAAGAGCCTGCTCCCCTCGGGCATAACCAGGCTCGACGGCATATTTGAGACAGGCGAGGTGGTTCGCTGCGTTGACCGGCATGGAAAGGAATTCGCAAGGGGTGTTGTAAATTACAGCTCAGGAGAGATTGAAAAGATAAAAGGAATGAAGACAACTGAGATTGAAAAGATTTTAGGCTATAAATATTATGACGAGGTGGTGCACCGGGATAATCTGGCGCCGCATGATTAAAATCTTACAAAACAGTTGACAGGAGGCCAAAAAGGGGTTTAAATAAAGTCTGCTGACCATCTCTCTGGTATTCATATGAATTTCAATTCAAAAATAATCATTATCCCGTTTTTAGCTTCCCTGCTGTTTCTATCGCCGTCATTCGCATCAAATAAAAAACAACCTGTCGGCGCGGTTGTCGCATGGACAGGTGATGTGTATCTCTATCATGAGGATGAGCCGCAGGGGATCAAGGTAAGGGGCATGGAAGGGGTTTATCTACGGGATACCATAGTCACATCGGTAAAGTCGCGGGTAAAGCTCCTCATGAAAGATGACAGCGTATTAAATCTTGGTGAAAATGCAAAGATGGTTGTTAAGGATTATCTCCTCTCTGAGGCAAATGATCAGAGGGTGTCTGTGTTCAAGATATTTGCCGGTAAGGTGCGGGCGCTGGTCGGGAGGGTATTCCGTGGAAGTGAGGCAAGATTTCAAATGGAAACACCTACTGCGGCAGCCTGGATAAAAGGCACTGACTTTATTGTGGCAGCGAATGAGCGGGAGAGCGAGATAGCGACCATCACCGGCGAGGTGGAGGCCAGAAATATCTCGCCATCTATTTCCGGCGAAGTAATAGTAAAGCCCGGGTTTGTTACAAAGGTTCAGGAAGGCAATGCCCCGACAGAACCAGCCGAGATTCCCCCGCAGCGGCTTAACGAACTTATTGAAGAGACATCCATACCGGTTACCGTTCCTATAGAAATGAAAGAGTCCGGCTGTATCGGTTGCCATGAAAATGTTTATTCATCCATAATAAGATACAGCAAACAGCACCCGCGCTCATCCGATGAATGCCAGATGTGCCACATCACCGATCTGGCGCCGGCAAGGGAAATCCCTGTTGATACCTTTACCAGAGAAAATCTAATCTACCTGGATGTGGCGGATATAGTCAACTACAGGGTCAAGGTAAAGGTAAAGGATAGAGAGGGGAGGGAAGCGGTTTCGCGGGAGATAGGATTTGCGCCTTCTTCTATCAACGAGGCGCTGATGGACGACAAGAAGCCGCCGCTCATATCCAATGTAAGGGTTGAGGAGATCAAGGCAGGAATATTCTATTCAGCGGTTCTCACATGGGAAACGGATGAACCTTCAACCTCGCAGGTTGAATATGGTCTTTCCAGCAAATACGGTGAGGTCTCTCCGCCGGATAATAGGTATACAAAAGAACATAAGGCAATAATAGACAGACTTGTGCCTGATGAAAAGTATCATATTCGCGCAATTTCAAAAGACCCGTTTGGCAATGCTGCCAGATCAGATGATTTTATTTTTAAGGCTAAAAAACCGTTTGTAGAAAAACAGGATGAGCCGCAGAACAAGCCTTCTGTAGATGATATCAAGGTTGTAAAGATAGGTGGGGAAACCGCCCTGTGGTGGAAGACAAACAAAAAGACAACTTCGGTTGTGGAAGTGGCCGAAGTCATATCAAGAAAGAATATTGTCTCAAAAGAGCCCCATTATCCGGGGCTTACAACCATGAAGTATGCAGGCCTCGATGGTTGTTTGAGCGAAGGTTGTCACAAGGGGAGTATCCATAAGAAGACCGCCCATCCCACAGGCTCCCTTTCATGGATGAAGGTAACCCCGCCTGCCGATCTGCCTCTGGCAGGCGGGGCCATCATGCTTTGTTCAACCTGCCATAGTCCGCACGGCGGAAATTACGACCACATCCTCAGGAAAGAGGAGAGCAAACTCTGCACATCCTGCCATAGAGAACAGAGATAACATGAACGGAATCGGTTTATATGCTCTGTTTAAAAACTACTTAATATCCCCGTTTCGCTCCGCTTTCAGGAAATTCTTCACCCTGTGCTATGAGATCCCAGACAAGATAGGCTACTACTTCAGGGGCAATAACAGTATGCAGGTTTCCGGTTCTGGCCAGGCCGCTTCTCAAGGCCTTTCTTGCATTAGGATTGCCCGTGAGGTCAAATATTATATCCAGTTCTTCGCCAGGGGATAAGAGATCCTCAGGGCTATTATATATTTTTATTCCCTTGTCTTTGGCCAGTTTTATACCAGGGGTA
This sequence comes from Deltaproteobacteria bacterium, assembly GCA_016200645.1. GTDB lineage: Bacteria > Desulfobacterota > GWC2-55-46 > UBA9637 > UBA9637 > JACRNJ01. Next base: position 7,205 of record JACQEJ010000099.1, read on the forward strand.
TCTTGAGTTTGTTCTGCTACGCAGATAACCTTAATTCCCTGTCTCTCTTTTTCAAGCAGCTTTTTTAAAAAGGTGCTTCCAACCTTGCCCAACCCAACAATAGCTGTTTTAACTTCTTTCTTTTTTGCCATAGATATCCTCCCCGGCTTATTTAATATTTAACAGTTAATAAACTGCCCTCATTATACTTTTTATATTTCCTTTGTCAATAATATTCGCATTGCTTGTTGTCAACAAATAAATAAAAAACCTTGACAGACTTCGAGCCATTATGATATGAGGATAAATAAAGTATGAGAAGGTCTTGTGCAATAGTTCTGCTGGTGAGTATATTTGCTATGAATGCGCACATGATTTGCAAATCACTGTGCATGGCAGGGTATGGTAATATGAACCATGCATCTCATACAACAATGACAGAACATGCGATGCCCCAGACCCCAAAAGACATCTGCCCGATAACGCACAATCCGCATCATGCCATGCCTCAAACATCTATCAAGTGCGGTTGTTCAACAGATGATGAGGCATCTGTTGGTTATGAACTAACATTGGCAGAATATGTTTTTGATTTAAGACCCTATCCTTATATCATTTCCAAAATCCATCCACACGAAATAATCTTTTTCAGCAGTGAATCCATTCCTGCAGAAGGACCTCCAAAGATACTCGTCCCGTTAGAAAATCCCGTTTTAAAAACCTAATTTTTCCCTGTTCATGCAAATTCCTATTGATTAGACTTTCTAACGGGACTCGCCTGATTTTTTTGCATATTCAGGACTAATTTAACGAGAGGGTTAGAAATTCATGGGTTCGTGTTTTGTTAGCCCGTAATGTCTATACTCTATCTCATACACCTTACACATTCTACGGAGGTCACTATACCATGAAGAAATACCTATCTATATTTTTACTGGCAACTTTTTTTATAGTTTCATTAACCGGTTTGAGTTTTTCCTGCGACTACTGTATGTTGTCTCAGGGTCTATCGCCATTGCAGACGACCACCGGAATAGGTCTGCGGGTAGATGAGCGGTATACGACGCTGAACAAGATGTTTAAAGGAACAAGCGAGGTGGATAATCCTGGAAATGAGGAAACTCATCTAACTACCCAAATTACAGGATTTTATGCTATAAACCCCGACCTCACAGCCCTGGTGATTGTGCCCTATGTGCAAAGAACCATGAAAGAGTGGGATGATGTGGAGATGACGTTTATGAAAGGGAAGGCGTCAGGTTTGGGGGATATTGTCCTTATGGGCAGATACACCTTCTATAGGCGGCATGAGCTGGATTCCACGACCATTGTAGCCGGCCAGGTTGGGGTAAAGCTTCCTACAGGGGCTACCAATGCAAAAGATGATATGGGAATGTATATGGATGCCCACATGCAGCCAGGCACAGGCTCTTATGATTATCTCCTGGGATTAAACTTAAGCCATGCGATAGGCAGGTTCACCATTGCCACCAACCTCCTCTACTCTATAAATAATGAAGGGAAAAAAGGAAAAACAGGAATGGATACAGGGGATGAAAAACATCAATTCGGAAACATGTTTAGCTATGACGCAACAGGCATCTACCGGATATATCCGGCAACACCGCCTGGACCAACGGTATCCCTTGCCCTTGGTGTTGCAGGAGAGTGGAGAGATAAAGAAAAGATTGATGGTGTCACACAGGATGGCAGCGAGGGGCACGTAATCTATCTCAATACAGGGCTTTTGTTCATACCTCATCCACAATGGATCGTGGAGCTCAATTATAGACCTGCTATATATCACGACCTGCCTGCCAACCCGACGACCGGGGAGACACAGATGGGTGAGGATTACAAGGCAACATTGTCTGTTTCTCATCTATTTTAGATAATGGAGGATAATATGCGCTACAGAGGTATATGTCTGCTCTTTTTATTGGTAATCTTCGGATGTGCCGCTATCCCGAAGGTTGCTGATACAGAGATACAGGAGGCGATGAGGCTAACCGGGGTTCCTGCGGCAGGGAAGGTGGTCTATGAAAAAAATTGTATTTACTGCCACAGGGAAAAGGGGGAAGGGGGAGGGGTTGCTGTCGGAACCCTGGAAAGGGCGATGCCGAAGAGGGATGAAGACCTTTACAGGGCTGTAAAAGAAGGGAAGGGGGACTGGATGCCTGCATTTTCAAAGATGACACCAAAGGATACGATGGATGTTATTGCCTATATGAGGAGTCTCTTTGAGGGGAAATAAAATGAGAAAGGGAATATGGCTGATCCTATTTATGATGATCTTCGCCCCTCCGCTCTATGGGGTGGACAGGGGCATTCTTAAAGCCCTTGGCATTCAGGAGTTAAGCGGCAATAAAGAGGCCCCTGACTTTAGCCTTTTAGATTCCGATGGCAGGAAGATAAGCCTCAAAGACTTTAAAGGAAAAGTGGTTATCCTCCACCTCTGGGCCACATGGTGCAAGCCGTGCAAGGAGGAGTTTCCTCTGTTTGAAAAAATCTATCAGAGATTTAAGGATAAGGATGTGGCATTTCTGCCTATTGCCATAGATACAAAGGCGACACAGGAAGATATAAATGCCTTTGCAAAAAAGCTCGGCGCGAGCTTTCCGGTCTATCTGGCAAGGGAAGGGAATATCACGGACAGATACTGGACATGGGGCGTGCCGGTAACATATTTCATTGATAAAAGGGGGTTTATTGCAGGAAGGGCGATAGGTTCCAGGGACTGGGCATCAGATAAAGTCATAGACCTTATAAACGCCTTATTGGAAGAAAAGTAGATGAAGAGATTTTTTGCAATAGTTTTATTAGGGGCTGCGTTTGCCATGAACATGGGCATGATTTGCAAATCATTGTGCATGGCAGGGCATGGCAATATGAATCATGCATCGCATAACATGGCAAAACATGAGATGCCGAAGGACGAGATGTGTCCCATAACCCATGAAGCTCAACATAATATGTCCCATCAGGCGCATCATACCATGCCTGATGCATCCATAAAGTGTAACTGCTCTGCTGACCAGGAGGCATCTCTGGAGTATGAACTTACTCTGGCAGAATCTGCCGGAGATTTGAAGCCTCATCTTCATATCATTTCAAAAATCCATTCTCAGAAAACAATTTTTCTAAGCAGCGATCCATCCCCCATAGAGGGACCTCCTAAGTTACTCTCCTGATTTTTTCCAACTCAGAATCAAATCAAAGAATATAAGGCCAGGAACCGGTTTTATCGGCCTTTTATGCCTGGCCAGCGGTCTTTTTTTCTTAACACGGAGGCAAGATGACACGAGATAAGGCTGTCTGTATTGTTGTCAGTGGGATTGCGTCCGGCAGCGTGGAGCTCTCTCAATTTGTTGAGGCAATGAAGACCCTTACAGCAGATGAAAAGGAAAAGGTCAGTCTCTACATGGAAAGGCAATCCCATGTTTCTCATCAAAAAACAGGAGGCAATCAATGTTTTACAAGCTCATCATAGAGTGCGGCCATATGGGCGCAGGCAATGCCCTTGACAGGATTTGGTTTATCAAGGGCGAAAACCCATTGGCTGTGCTCCAAAAGGCGCGAGCATTGCCGCGGGTAAAAAGAAAAGAGACAACCCTTGCCATCAAATTGATTAAGGAGATAACAAGGGAGGAATATATAAGCGGCATAAACAGCAAGAGGGCTACAGCAAGGTATGGTTATTGATTGCCAAAAAATGCAGCTGCATTTTTTGGGTACAATGCTTTCCCCCAAAAATAGACTTTGATTTTTGGGGAAACCTGCAAGTTGCCTGCCAGACGAGGCAGCGGACAATTTTTACGACGAGCCGTATGTTCACCGATACGGTGAGGAGTAAAAATTGTCCGATAACGAAGTATGGCAGGCAGATCGGCTTGCTCCACTTGCTGCGAAGCAATTGCAAGTGGAAGATGTAAAATAGCGAGGTTTTTAATCGCTATTTTACGGTTTCCCGGGCGGATACCCGGATATCCGCCCGGATACTAAAACAAAAACAGAGGAGGTAAAAACAATGAAGAGAAAATTGCTTGTGATTTTAGTTATGTCCGTATTTGTTCTGGCGCCAAGCCTTTATGCCCAGACTGCGGCAGAGCATGCTCAGGAAGGGGTAAAACATGCAAAGGAAGGGATAGAGCATGTGAAGGAGGCTATAAAGCACCTTGAGGAGTCTATTGCAGCAGGCGGCGACTCCCATGCAAAAGAGGCCATTGAACACGCAAAAGA
>JACQEJ010000091.1 GCA_016200645.1 Deltaproteobacteria bacterium
ATGATTGGATACATATCTTGACTCCACAACAAGGGGTGGACCCGTGGTATATAACTTCATGGATGGCAAGTTCTTATGGGCAGCGGCTAATAAGACTGATTTCTCATGGTGTCGGAACTGTGAGCATTTCAAAATCAAGTCTGGGGCAGTTGTTGATTCCAAGGCTTGATAAAAATACGGAAGAAGATATTGCAGGGATTTTTAAGGCATTTACCAAACAAGAAATTCAATACGGTTTATGGGTTGATGTTTTAGACGAGATATTCGGAAAGCATATTAAAAATCTGGCGGTGTTAGTTCCTCTCCCCACAGTAAAAAGACAGCATCCTCTTCAACACCATCAATATCAATCCCAACCAAGTATTTAAAGAAGTTAGTAAAACTTAAAGAACATTGCAATCGTCTCTGAGTCTTTGAATCTATCTTTGGGTTTAAGGTAATAATAGTCGGCTTCTTATTCCTTAATTCTGATAATTTTTCCTGTATACGTTTGCGGGCAGCCTCCGGTGATATGCTTCTATCTTTTATAAGACTGTCCAATTCCCTTATGTTTTCTGCGGTCAGAGGCTTCCATATCTCTTTCCACTTATCAGGAGAAATAATAGCCTCCACTATTTTCACAATTTTCTTTTTATTGGCTTCACTTTTCCAAAAACCGACTATAAGGGTAAATTGCTGCCGGATCTGAAATTGTCTTAATGCATCTCCAAAATATACTGAACCCTTCCATTTTGATGTTTTTATAGAGATTGGGCCGCCTGCCGAATTGGGATTCAATTTTTCGGGAATATCCCATTCGCTGGTATAGTAGATATCAAAAAAGGTCTTCTTTAACCAATCCTCAAATTTGAAGCCGTGTATTTGACGCTCATTTCTTGGCATAGGCAATCTATACTACTTTTGAGATATGTCGTCAAGAAGGATGAAGGGAATATCAATTTTCAGAAAACCACCTTTTATTTTTCTCATGCCAATTTGGCAAAACAACATGCCCTGCCTTCGGCGCCTCGTAGAGTTCTTTTTTAGTATCTTGTGGAATTCTGTCAAAAGTAGATTTGATGCCCTCCGGCGGGCAGATGGAATCGGCAAGGCCGACTCCGACTATAATCGGCTTATTGATATATGGCGCATAATTATATGCATCCACATATTTGAGCGTATCCCAAACCTTTTCCTTATCCTGAGGATGCTCTTTCAGGTATTTTTTGACTTCCATATAAGGCCCGCCGTCCGCTGTTTTTAAACTCTCCGGTATATTATTGAGAAAAGGCACGCCTGCTGCAACAGCCCTCACCCGTGTATCTATTGCAGATACTATCATTGCGCTCCCTCCGCCCATGCTGCTGCCGCTTACATAAATTCTATTGCTATCCGCCTCTGGCAGGGTTTCAAGAAAATCAATCCCCCTTATTGCGTCAAGTATAACGCCGACAAGGCTGTAATTTTTGCTGTCCGTAATATTATCAACCATAAGGCCGGGGAATCCGGGGTTATAATCCTGCCGGCTCTTGCCGTGTCCCCGCGCATCTATTGCAAAGACGACAAAGCCCATGCGCGCATATCGCTCCGCCCACGACGGCCTGCCGTAATCGGAGTAGCCGTGAAGAAGCAGCACTGCCGGTAATTTCTGATCCGGCCTAATCCGAGACGGCTCCGCAAGATAACCGTGCAGCCTTACATTGTTGTAACCCCTGAACCAGATATCCCGCGCAACAATCTGCCCTTTTTTTACAGTTTTTCCCGGCTCAAATCCCTGCTTAATATCCTTCAGTTCAGAAAGCCTTTGACTCCAGAATGCCTTTAAATCAGGAGGGAGATGAGAAGGGTCGGCCAAAACACATGGGGCGGACAACAAAAAAAAGAGCAGGATAAAAACAGGTATGCCAGGTTTAATGCAGCGAAAGGATTCCCTTCGGCAAGCCCCGTACGACCTCTGGTCTCTTACGGGGCAAGGAATTTTATTATTGAATTTTATCGGTGATAAAAGCAATCCCATGATTTTCAGCATGATGCCTGTGTAGATTTTTATACATATTTCAGGTAAAATCAAGAGAATTTGATCCTTGACAAATTTGCAAAGCAACTACCATCAACCATGCCTCACAAAACCTTCATAGATATCGCTGTTGAGCTTCCTGTGGACGGATTATTTACCTACCGCGTCCCTGAAGGCTTATCCGGCCAGGCGGCTGTAGGCAAACGCGTGCTGGCGCCGTTCGGTAAAAGGATTGTAACCGGATTCTGCGTTGCATTTACGGAAAATTCAACGATAAAAGAGATAAAAGATATACTAGATGTGTTGGATGAGAAGCCGCTCTTTGATGAAAAGAGGCTCAAATTTTTCCAGTGGATGGCATCCTACTATTTTGCCCCTCTTGGCGCGGTTTTAGGCCTTATACATCCGGCAGGGATAAATATTAAAAGCCGGCGGCGCTTTTATGCAGCAGAACAAAAGAACGGCAGCCAGGGGTTTATCCAGCGCCACTTTCCGGGACAAAACCTGAAGATGCCTTTGACTTCTATGATGGAAAGCGGCGCTGGAAGAAGTCAGAAGGAAAATCTGCCGCCCATTGCAATAAAGATATTTGATGCAATCACGGAAGGAAACGGCATTTCGCTTGCCGCCCTCGCAAAGATGTTCAGGGGCAAGTCCATCTACAGCGCCATATACGGATTAAAGCAGGCAGGCCTTATCAGAGAAGAGGTAACAATCAAGGGCAGGACAGTGGAAAAGACAGAGTCTTTCCTCAGCCTGTTAAAATCCGAAACCTCCCTACCCCCTCTCCAGGCAAAGATTGTTTCATACCTTTCTGCAAATAAAGAAGCGTCTCTTAAAACTCTGAGAAAGGAATTCGGCAATATAGACACGGCGGTCAAAAGATTGGAGCAAAAGGGAATCGTTTCGTTGATTCATAAAAAAATCCATAGGGACCCGCTGGAGGACACGATTCCGGAAACCGTTTCGCATAAACCTACAGATGAGCAGGAGAGGGCTATCCATGCCATCTCTCGCAGTTTAATGGGTAATGCCTTTTCACCTTTTCTTCTTTACGGTGTTACAGGAAGCGGAAAGACCCTTGTCTATCTGAAGGCGCTGGAAAAGGCCGTCAGCCTTGGCAAACAGGCCATATTCCTTGTGCCGGAAATATCTCTCATGCCGTGGCCCATGAAATATCTGGCCGCCCTGTTTCCCGGCAGGGTTGCTGTTCTTCACAGCGGTCTTTCAGACGGAGAAAGATATGACGAGTGGCGCAGGATAAAAGACGGAAAGGCGGATGTCGTTGTCGGCGCACGGTCTGCCCTTTTTGCGCCCTTGGAAAATGCGGGGCTTATCATAGTTGATGAAGAACATGAGCCTTCTTACAAACAGGAAGACGGTGTGAGATATAACGCAAGGGATGTAAGCCTCATGATGGGAAAGATGTTTAACCTGACTGTTGTGCTCGGCTCAGCCACCCCTTCCATCGAGACATTTTATAATGCGAAAAACGGCAAAATTACCCCGCTTCATCTTACAAAAAGGGTCGAGGAGCGGCCAATGCCGAAGATAGAGCTGGTGGATATGAGAAAACAGGGGCAAGAGGCAAGCCTGCCTGTGCGTGGCCGCACGCAGACAGGGGGCAAGGGGCAAGAGGAAAATAGAAAAGAAATCATTTCAGAAAAGCTCCAAGATCTTATGCTCAGAAATCATGAACTTGGCTATCAAACCATTCTTTTTTTAAACAGAAGAGGGTTTTCAAATTTTCTTATCTGCAATGACTGCGGCCACAGCTTTCAGTGTTTGAACTGCAATGTCTCGCTTACACTGCACAAAAGGGGCGGCCTTTTAAAATGCCATTACTGTGATATGACGATGCCAATCCCCGATGCATGCCCAAAATGCCGCGGCAGCCAAGTCAGGCCGATAGGCGTCGGCACAGAACAGTTGGAGGAAGAGGCGAGAAAGATGCTGCATAGGTCAAAGGTTGCCCGCATGGACAGGGACACCACAGCAAAGAAAAGGGCGCATCAGCAGATACTGGATGCGGTTGACAAGGGGAATGTAGATGTGCTCGTGGGAACGCAGATGGTTGCCAAAGGACATCACTTTCCCAATGTTACGCTGGTCGGCATTGTGTCTGCGGACACCTCTTTGAATATCCCTGATTTCAGAAGTTCCGAGAGGACATTCCAGCTTATCACCCAGGCGGCAGGAAGGGCTGGAAGAGGGACTGTTTCAGGCGAGGTTGTTGTTCAGACATTCGCTCCGGAGCATTTCTGCATTCAAAGGGCGGTGGAGCAAAACTATGAAGCCTTTTTTCAAGATGAACTGAATGCAAGGAAGGATCTTTTATATCCGCCGTTCTCGCGGCTAGCCGTCATAAGATTTGAGGGGAACAAAGAAGATGAGGTGGAAACGGCTGCAAACAAGGCAAAAAGGCTGGCAGCAAGCCTGCTGGAAAGCAATCTGAAAAAAGAGATAATTGCGCTTGGCCCAGCGCCTGCCTTTCTCTCTAAACTCAAGGGGAAATACCGATGGCAGCTGCTCGTAAAAGGCAGCGATGTAAGATCCCTCCATGAATGTATAGGAGGCATTTTAAAGGGATTTGAAGGCAAGAGGAGCGGCGGGGTTAAACTTTCGGTTGATGTTGATCCGGCAACTACACTGTGAAAACAAAATTTGTTATTTTGTCAAGGGTTGACTTTAAAATTAAAACATGATAGAAAGTTCAACCAGAAAGACAGTAGACAGTAGGTAGTAGTCAGTAGACAGGGAAATACAGGAATATATTTTTTCCTGTATACTGTATACTGTCTACTGTTTGCTGTCTACCGTGTTTAACAAGGAGAGATGGCCGAGAGGCTGAAGGCGGTTGACTCGAAATCAACTGTAGGGGCAACCCTACCGGGGGTTCAAATCCCTCTCTCTCCGCCAGTTTAGTTCATAGTTCATAGCAACTAATATGAACTATGAGCTATCAGTCATGAGTTCAAAATTGGAGAGATGTCCGAGCGGCCGAAGGAGCACGACTGGAAATCGTGTATACATCCAAAAGGTGTATCGAGGGTTCAAATCCCTCTCTCTCCGCCATTAAAAACAGTAGACGGTAGATAGTAGACAGTAAAAAGGGAAATACAGGAAATATATTTTTTCCTGTATACTATATGCTGTTTGCTGTCTACTGTGTTTTTGTGGTTAGTATTGATAGCTGGGTCCTGCGCAATAGAAGGTTACAAACCCCGCCAGGTCCGGAAGGAAGCAACGGTAAGTAACATAGCCTATGTGCCGCAGGGGCGCCTAGCTATCAATAGCAACCATAAAAAGCAGGAGACAGTAGATAGTAGGCAGTAGACAGGAGAAAAATACAGTAGACAGTAGGAAAGTAGAAAGTAGACAGGAAAAACAAAAGATTTTCTTTCTACCTTCTACTATCTACTATCTACTGTCTACTGTATGCTGTCTCCTATAATATTTTATGTCCTATCTCGTTTTAGCAAGAAAATGGCGACCGACTGTTTTTGAGAATGTTATAGGCCAGGGGCATGTCACCACAACGCTCAAGAATGCTATAACAAGCAAACGGATTGCCCATGCCTATCTCTTTTCCGGCCCGCGTGGCGTTGGGAAGACAACCATAGCCAGGATTTTAGCAAAGGCGCTGAATTGTGTGCATGGCCCTACTCCGTCGCCTTGCAATGAATGTCAGTCCTGCAAAGAGATTGGCAATAATATTTCGGTTGATGTAATTGAGATAGACGGCGCGTCCAATACCAGCGTTGATAATGTAAGGGAGATTAGAGAAAACATCAGGTATCTCCCGTCTCACGGAAAGTACAGGGTTTATATCATAGATGAAGTTCACATGCTTTCCAATCAGGCATTCAATGCCTTATTAAAAACCCTGGAAGAGCCTCCTGCCCATGCCATCTTTATTTTTGCGACAACAGAATCTCATAAGATACCGGCCACTATCCTTTCGCGGTGTCAGCGGTTTGATTTTAAGCGCATATCGTTAAAGGAGATTCAGAATCATCTCAAGCTTATTGCTGAGGCAGAGGGTATAAAACTTACAGAGAAGGGTATCTATCTTATAGCAAAGGAGGTGGACGGCAGTCTGAGAGACGCCCACAGCCTGCTGGATCAGGTCATAGCATTTGCAGGGAATAACATAAAGGAAAGCGATGTGGCGGATGCCCTTGGGCTTATGGACAGGTCTCTCCTCTTCAGGCTGAGCGAGGCTGTAATTGATAAAAACGGCAAAGGGTGTTTAAAACTTATTGAAAATGTATATAGTTTTGGTTATGATTTGAAAAGATTCTATCAAGATTTTCTGGAACACATAAGGGATATGGTCATTGTAAAGACGGTGGAGGAGCCAAAAGATGTTTTGGATCTCCCTGATATAGAGGTGGAAGATTTAAAAGGATTGGCTAACAGGGTTGGTCTTTTGGACCTTCATGGGATGTTCGCCCTGCTCAGTAAGGGATATGAAGATATATCCCGGTCGCCATCCCCGAGATATACCCTGGAAATGACCCTCCTCAAGATGGCCCATCTTGAAAATCTGCAGTCAATAGATGAGATCCTTGCAAGGCTGGAGGAATTAAAAGGAGCGGCAGGAGCCGGAAGTCAGAGGTCAGAAGTCGGGATAACGAAAAATCAAGATCTTTCCGGGAAAGGGATTGCAGCTGCTCATTCGGATGAAAAACCGACAGGGCTCGTAAGCAGGCCAACAGATGTTGAATTTAAAATCCAAAACCCTGGATCGGAAATCGCAAATGCGGTGAGCAGCCAGTGGTCAGGTTTCCTGAATTTTATAAGAAAGAAAAAGCCGCCGTTGGCTTCCCATCTGGAATTTGCAAACCTTGCATCTCTTAATGATGGTGTCTTTTCTCTCAGGGTAAAAACCGGGCCATACTTCAGCTATCTCTCTGAAAATAAAAAGAATATTGAACAACTCTGCAAAGAGTTTTTTTGTAAAGAGATGACAGTGGAGCTCACGGCAGATGACAACTTTGCAGATGCTTTCCCTGGGAAGCCGAGAGAAGATGATAAAATAATTAAAGAAGCGGTAAGGGTATTGGGGGGAAGGGTGATAGAGGACCGCAGGAGGGCAAATGTATAAAGGGATGGGAAATATCTTGAAACAGGCCAAGATGGTGCAAGAGAGGATGGCCGAAGTACAAAGAGAGCTGGCAAATAAAACCGTTGAATTTTCGTCCGGCGGCGGAATGGTTCATGTGACCGTCAATGGAAAACAAGAGGTGATGTCTATAAAAATAGACCCATCTGTGGTAAATCCGAATGATATGGAAATGCTGCAGGATTTGATTGCCGCAGCTGTAAACGGGGCGATAAAAAGGTCTCAGGAGATGATGGCTGAGGAGATGGGGAAGGTTACCGCAGGCCTGAATATTCCAGGGCTGTTTTAAGTAAAATCAAAATAAGTGTCAAAGAGTCATAGAGTCAAAGTATCAAAGATTTAAAATTCTGACTCTCTGACACTTTGACACTTTGACACTTTTATATGACTTATTATGCCGAGCCGATAACCCGGCTGATAAAGGAATTTTCAAGGCTTCCGGGCGTAGGGGAAAAGACCGCTTCCCGCTTTGCCTTTTATGTGCTTAATGCCAAAAAGGAGTATGCTGAGAATCTTGCAAAGAGTCTGGTTGATGTAAAAGAAAAGATAATGCTGTGCTCAAGTTGCCACAGCCTCTCTGATAAAAATCCATGTTCCATATGCAGCGACAGCTCCAGGAGAGATGATGTAATCTGTGTGGTAGAGGATGTGAAAGATATGGCTGCTATTGAGAAGATGGGTGGTTTTAAAGGGAGGTACCATATCCTCCACGGCACGCTTTCTCCGCTCAAGGGCATAGGGCCTGACGATATAAAAATCAACGGACTTGTAGACAGAGTAAGGCAAGGTATGATAAAAGAAATAATTCTGGCTACCAATTCTGATGTGGATGGTGAGACGACCGCCCTTTATATAACAAGACTCTTAAAACCAATGGGAATAAGAATTACAAGGATTGCGACCGGTGTTCCGGTTGGCAGCGATCTTGAATATATAGATGGCGCAACACTGGTAAGGGCGATTGAAGGAAGACGGGAGATGTAAATAATATTGCAAATTGAAAATTAAAAAATGCAAATTGTAAAATGGAAAAACAGTTAAAATTTACAATTTAAAATTTGCAATCTTCATTTTACAATGGAGCGGAGCGACTTATGGCTTACATTGAAATACGGTGGCATGGGAGGGCGCAGCAGGGGATTGTGACCGCTGCCAAGATGCTGGGCGAGTCCTGTTTAAGGGCAGGCAAATATGTGCAGGCCTTTCCTGAGTTCGGGCCTGAAAGAATGGGCGCGCCTGTGCGGGCTTACAACAGGGTTTCGGACGAGCCTATCAGGCTGCATTGTCAGGTGGCAGAACCAAAATATATCCTTATCGCCGACCCTACATTGATTGCTACAGTGAATGTAGCCGAAGGTGCGCCGGACGATGCTGTTTTTATAGTAAATACGCCCAAATCTCTTGGCGAGATGCAGAAAGAGCTCGGTCTGAAAAGCAAGAGCGCAAAGGTCTATACACTGGATGCCTCAAAGATATCCCTTGAAAACATTGGCAGGAATATGCCCAATACCCCTCTATTGGGCGCATTGGCAAAGGCAACCAAAGTTATTACCCTAGATGCGCTGATAGATAATTTCAAGGAGAACTATTCCAAGAAATTCAGCGCCAAGGTTATTGAGGGCAATATTGCTGCCATGAGAAGGGGTTTCCAAGAGGTAAAAGGGGAATGAATAAAGGGTCAGAGAGTCAAAATATCAAAGCATCAAAACAAAAACTTAAATAGAAATATCTAAATAAACAATTGAAAAGTAAAATTATTTTTGCCTCTGAAACATTTTAATTTTAAATTTATTGTTCAGATATTTATATTGAGTTGTAACCTTTTAAAACTTTGACTCTCTGACTCTTTGACACTGTTGGACAGCGGAGCAAACCATGACGGAGAAAAAAAACCTCCCCATCGGCGGGATTATAACGCAAGGCGGAACAGCCCACGAATACGTAACCGGAGGCTGGAGAAAGTTGAGGCCGGTCTTGGACAAAGGCAAATGCACCAGCTGCCTTATCTGCTGGGTTATGTGTCCTGATTCAGCCATTATCGTGGAGGAAGGAAAGATGATCGGCTTTGATATGGAACATTGCAAAGGGTGCGGAATATGCGCCGAGGAATGTCCTGACAAGGTCAAGGCGATAACCATGAAAGAGGAGACGGAGCAATAATGACGACACCGGCTATAAAAGGCCAGGCGGGGCTTACGGGAAATTCCGCCATTGCCTACGGCATGAAGCAGATAAATCCCGATGTGTGCGCGGCGTATCCCATAACCCCTTCCACAGGGATCGTGGAGGAGTTTTCCGGTTATGTTGCGGACGGCGCAGTGGATACCGAATTTATAACTGTGGAGAGCGAACACTCGGCCATGAGCGCGTGCATCGGCGCATCCGCAGCAGGGGCGCGCGTGATGACCGCCACATCCTCGCAGGGGCTTGCGTATATGTGGGAGATGCTCTACATCGCGTCCGGCATGAGGCTCCCCATCGTGCTTACTGATGTGAACCGCGCCCTCTCCGCGCCGATCAATATCCACTGCGACCATTCGGATTCCATGGGCGCGCGGGATGCGGGATGGATTCAACTCTATTCCGAAACGGTTCAGGAGGCTTATGATAATCTGTTGCAGGCGGTGAGAATAGCCGAGCATAAGGATGTAATGCTGCCGGTTATGGTTTGCCTTGACGGTTTTATCACGAGCCATGCCATTGAAAATATCACGCTCATTAATGATGCGGATGTCAAAGAATTTATCGGTGAGTATCAGGCTGCGCATCCGTTGTTGGACACGGATAATCCCGTAACCTACGGCGCAATGACCCTGCCGGATACATACATGGAGTTCAAACATCAGCAGTCAAAGGCAATCGCCCGCTCTAAGGATGTGGTTTCTGAAATCGGCAAAGAGTTCGGCAAAAAATTCGGCAGGGAATACGGCCTCATGGAAAAGTATAAATTAGACGATGCGGATGCGGCGATTGTAATACTGAACTCCGCTGCCGGCACCACCAAGGTTGCGGTTGATGAACTGCGCAAGGCGGGAAAAAAGGTCGGCATTTTAAAGCCTAGGCTTTTCAGACCGCTGCCCTACCGGGAGATTGCGGACGCCCTCAGGAATGTAAAATCCGTAGCAGTGCTTGATCGCGTTGATTCCATGAATGGCTTCGGCGGTCCGCTTTTTAATGAAACCCGCTCAGCTCTCTACGAACTGGAAAAACGTCCCAAAGTGATAAGCAGAATATTCGGTTTGGGCGGAAGAGATTATAAGGTGAAAGACGCTGTTCAGGTGTTTGATGAACTTTTGAAGATTGCGGACACGGGGAAGGTTGAGAGTTTGACGAAGTATATAATGAATAAAGAGTCATAGAGTCAGCGAGTCATAGAGTCAGAGTTAAAAACCTTTGGGTTACTTTGACCCTCTGACCCAATGAGGGGAAATCATGGCAACATTAAAAGAACTTGCAAAACAAGACGAGCTTTTCTCCGGCGGGCATCGGCTCTGCGCGGGATGCGGCATTCCGCCTATTGTGCGGCTTGTATTAAGATCGGCGAACGCTCCGGTAGTTGCTACGACTGCCACAGGATGTCTTGAGGTCGGCACTACCATATATCCATATACTGCATGGCGCATACCGTGGGTACATTCGGCCTTTGAAAATGCCGCTGCCACGATAAGCGGCATAGAAACGGCATACCGGGCTTTCAAAAAACGCGGTAGGATTCCGCAGGATAAAAATATCAAATTCATCGCGTTTGGCGGCGATGGCGGCACCTATGATATCGGCCTGCAGGCCTTATCCGGCGCTCTTGAGAGGGGTCATAATTTTCTGTATGTGTGTTATGATAATGGCGCATATATGAATACAGGCATACAGCGCTCTGGCGCCACGCCGTTCGGCGCTGCTACAACAACTTCACCGGCAGGCGATGTTATTCCGGGAAAACAGGAATTGAAGAAAGACCTGACGAGGATCGTGGTTGCCCACAATGTCCCGTATGCTGCGCAAGGCAGTCCTCATAATTGGGCGGATCTTTCAAAAAAGGCTGAGAAGGCCCTTAAAGTAAACGGCCCAAGTTTTTTAAATGTCATATCGCCCTGTCCGCTCGGCTGGTATTCAAAACCGGAAGAATCTATAGAAGCTGCAAAGATAGCTGTTGACACATGCTACTGGGCGCTTTATGAGGTGGAAAACGGCGTTTTGAAGATTAACTATAAACCAAAACAGAAAAGGCCAATATCAGACTGGCTCAAAATGCAGGGAAGATTCAAACATCTCCTGAAGCCGGAAAATAAGCCGTTGTTGGATAGAATGCAGCAATATATAGATACGGAGTGGGAGCGGCTTTTGAGCCTGGAGGGGAAAATAATATAAAAGACGGGCGATAGGCTATAGGCAAGAGGCAATAGGTAAAAATCTAAGTCCATCGCCTATCGCCTATAGCCTACTTTATTTACAGGGGTTAAACTATGCCGACCAGTTCACTGGTAATGTTTGAGGAAGAATTTAAACAGATTACCGCTGTTATTGACCGATTGCTTAAAGAGGCCAATGCAAAGGTTGTATTCCTTGTGGATAAGGATGGGCAGTTGATTGCAGCAAGCGGCGAGACAGGGGATATGGATACAACTTCTCTCGCTTCTTTAACAGCAGGAAACATTGCTGCCACAGGCGGATTGGCAAAGCTCATAGGTGAAAAGGAGTTTTCCATACTCTTCCACGAAGGGGAAAAGGATAATCTGCATATCTCTATTGTGGGGCAGAGAGTGATACTGGTTGTTATATTTGACCAGCGGTCGTCTCTCGGTCTCGTAAGACTCAGGGTCAAAAAGGCGAACGATGAGCTCAATGCGATCTTGCAAAAACTTCTGCAGAGGGTGGAGAAAAAGCCTGCGGCTCAGGAAAACCTTCTTGCTGAAATTACCGATAGCGATATAGATAAGTTGTTCCACTAAAAGACGGGCGATAGGCAATAGGCGATAGGCAATAGGAAAACCTATAGCCTATAGCCCATAGCCTATAGCCTGCTTTATTTAAAGGGGTTTTTAAAAAAATGTCTTTCATAAATTATTCTTCCAGGGAAATAAACTGCAAGATAGTTTATTATGGCCCCGGGCTTTGCGGCAAGACCACAAACCTGTCGTTTATTTTCAAAAAGACTAATCCGGAACATAGAGGAAAGATGATATCTCTTGCAACGGAGACAGAAAGGACCCTCTTCTTTGATTTTCTCCCTCTTTCCCTTGGAGACATAAAAGGTTTTAAAACAAGGTTTCACCTTTACACGGTTCCCGGCCAGATATTCTACGATGCATCGAGAAAGCTTATTTTAAAAGGCGTTGATGGCATTGTCTTTGTTGCAGATTCGCAGATTGAGCGGATGGATGCCAATATAGAAAGCTTTGAGAATATGAAGGTAAACCTTAATGAACAGGGTTATGACCTTGCCGCCATACCTTATGTTATTCAGTATAATAAGAGAGACCTTGCAAATGTGGCGCCTGTTGCAGAGCTCAAAAAGGTCTTAAATGGGAATGGCGTTCCTGATTTTGAGGCTGTTGCCGCCGCAGGCTCTGGAGTTTTTGAGACTTTGAAGGCTATAGTGAAACTTGTGCTTATTGAGCTGAAGAAAGGAACGTAAATAGCTCATAGTTCATAGCTGATAGCTCATGGTTTTTTACTATCAGCTATCAGCTAACAGCTAATAGACGGAGGGGGTGAAGACCGAATGCCGGGTGTAAGGATAAAAGAAGGCGAATCCTTTGAGAGCGCTCTGAAGAGATTTAAAAAACAGTGCGAAAAGGCCGGGATATTGAGCGAGGTGAGAAAACGTGAACATTACGACAAACCGAGCGTGAAGAAGAAAAAGAAGGCCATCGCAGCCAGGAAAAGGGCGCTGAAGCGAACAAAGAGAAGGGAGTATTAAGAAAACAGTGTCAAAGTGTCAAAGTTTTTACTCTGATCCTCTGATACTTTGACACTCTGATACTTTAAAACGGGGTTCTCATGTCTCTGAGAGAAGATTTAGTTAAACAGATGAACGAAGCGGCCAAGGCTCAGAATAAATCAAGGCTCGGCGCGCTTCGCAATATTCTGGCACAGGTAAAAAATAAGGAAATAGCGCTCATCAAACGGTCAGAGGGTTTGAGCGATGAAGAAGTCATCGCTGTCATCAAAACTATGGTCAAGCAGTGCCTTGACTCCATAGAGCAGTTCAAAAAAGGCGGAAGACAGGATTTGGTCGATAAGGAAGACGCCGAATTGAAAATCCTCCAGTCCTTCCTTCCGCCCCAGCTTTCCAGAGATGAGATAAAGGCTATTGTGAGCGAGGCGGTAAAAAGTATGAATGCCTCCGGCCCCAAGGATATGGGCAGGGTCATGAAAGAGGTCATGCCAAAAGTTCAAGGCAAGGCGGATGGCAAGATGGTAAATGAAGTTGTGAAAGAGGTTTTGGGGGGTTGAGGGGCAAGATGAAGATAAAGGATATTTATACAAGGGCTGTTCATCGCGGCATTGAGCTTGACCCGAGGGGCAAGGCCGAGGTTGAGGCTGAGCTTAAAAGAGCCAAAAAGGATTTTGAAGAGCTAAAAGAGGACAAGAAAAAAGATTTTGATAAAGAGAAACTAACAAATCCTTATGCCGATACCCGTATATTGTATGGCGACTCTGATAAGGATGTAAGAACTGTCCTGGTCGGCATTGATATGGAGACGTTGTTATTTCTCACCACCCCGAAGGCAGGGCAATGGCTGCGCTCTATGAAGTGATGGATATGCAGTCAGGCATTCTCATGAAATACGGGGTCCCCATCAATGTTGCCGAAGACCTCATGGCTGAAAGGATACAGGAAGTTGAAAGAAGGATTTCTCCTGCCAATCATACCAGGGCAGTGGATGCAGCGCGGCTTCTGGATATTCCCTTTATGTGCATTCATACGCCGTCCGATAATGCGGTCGCCAGTTATCTCCAAAAACTTTTTGACGAAAAAAAAGCGGACTCTGTTTCCGATATCATGGATATTCTTAAAGAGATACCGGAATACAAAGACGCCATGAGCGAAAAGGCCGGGCCAAAGATATTTGTGGGCGCTGACAAAAGACGGGCGGGAAAGGTCTTTGTTGACATGACCGGCGGCACAGGCGGCAGCAAAAATATCTTTGAAAAGTTGTCCAATGCGGGCGTGGGCACAGTTGTGGGCATGCACATCGGCGAAGACCACAGAAAAGAGGCGGAAAAGCATCATATCAATGTGGTTATTGCAGGGCATATGAGCAGTGATAATCTCGGCATGAATCTGCTTTTAGATGATATACTGGAAGGTGTGGAGGTTGTTGCTGCATCTGGTTTCAGAAGGTTCAGCAGAAAATAAGTAGACAGTAGACAGTAGACAGGAAAGCCTTTCTTTCCCTGCCTACTACATGCTGTCTGCTGTCTACTTTTTTGGGGGTTTGACTCATGGCATCTAAAAAATTCGTTTATTTCTTTGGCGGCGGAAAGGCCGAGGGTCATGGGAAGATGAAAGAGCTTCTCGGCGGCAAAGGCGCGGGGCTTGCTGAAATGACCAACATTGGCCTTCCTGTGCCGGCAGGATTTACCATAACAACAGAGGTCTGCGACCTCTACTACAAAAATAATAAAAAATATCCTCCTGGCCTTGAAAAAGAGGTTGCCAAAAACCTGGCAAGGCTTGAAAGGCTTGTTGGAAAAAAACTTGGCGACCCCGAGGATCCGCTTCTCGTCTCTGTTCGTTCAGGGGCTGCAAGGTCAATGCCCGGCATGATGGAGACCATTTTAAATTTGGGGCTCAATGAAAAATCTCTTGAAGGGCTTGCAAAAAAAACGAATAACCGCAGATTTGCCATTGATGCCTACCGCCGTTTTATCGTGATGTACGGCTCAATTGCCATGGGGATTCCGAGAGAAGAATTTGAGCGTGAGTTTGAGCTGGTTAAAAACAGCAGGACGCGGCAGAGGCTGAACATAACCAACAATAAGGTTATTGACACGGATGTCAATGAAGAAGAGCTTGAGGAGCTTATATCCCGCCAAAAGGCTGTTTATAAAGCGCATACGAAAAAAGACTTCCCGCAGGACCCTGCCGAACAGCTCTGGGGCGCCATCAATGCGGTCTTCGGCTCATGGATGGCTGAAAAGGCTGTCACATACCGCCGGGTTGAGAAAATTGCAGGGCTTCTTGGCACAGCAGTAAATGTGGTTCAGATGGTATTTGGCAATAAAGGCGATTCGTCCGGCACAGGCGTCTGTTTTACCAGAGATCCGAATACAGGGGAAAATATCTTTTACGGCGACCTTCTTATGAATGCCCAGGGCGAGGATGTGGTGGCAGGTATCCGCACGCCCATTCATTTGAGCGACCTGAACAAAATG
>JACQEJ010000092.1 GCA_016200645.1 Deltaproteobacteria bacterium
AATATATATCCAAGGCCAATTTAAAATCAAAAATCAAAGATCAAAGATCTTTGATTTGTCATTTTGATTTGTCAATTTGATTTTTGATGTTTTATTTTTATATACTCATTTTATATTGTCAAGCTGCCATTTATTTTGGGGTGTGCGACAAATTTATTGGTAATTTTTTGTATTTTAATCCCGAAGGGATGTAATTTTTATAGCGCCTGAAGATGCCAAATACCATAACCCCGAAGGGGTGATATTATAGTTCTATAATAATATCAGCCCTCCGGGCTTGGATGCGCTTCAAAATAGCCTTATTAAAAATTCTGGCTCTTATTTATTCTTATGTTTAAAATGCTGCCCATAAATTTGTCGCACACCCTTTATTTTGGGCTTTTGCCTTGCAATGGCTTAGGCCTTTCGCAATGGCAACAAAAGATTTTTTCAGGGTTCGCATATTACCCGATGGTAGTATTGACAGGCATCAGGGGATGTGCTATGCTTTCGGCGAATTCGCTGCGCATATTAACTTGCGTCAGGAAATCATATATGCGAAAGCTCGGTTATTGTTTGCCTGTATTCCTTTTCCTCATTTCTGCCTGCGCTGCTTCGCAGCAAGCAGAAAAGAAGGAAGCGGCTTTGCCGTCTTTCAAGGAGCTTCCGCGCACGGTCGCCATCCTTCCCTTTGGCAACGAGACTGATGAGGTCGGCATATCAGGTCAGGTAAGAAAAAGTTTTTCTAACCACTTCTCTTCAAAGCCATATCAAAAAATAGAGCCGTATGTGGTTGATGAAAAGGTTGCTCAGCTGGAAAAGTCCACGGGCAAGACCATTTTTGAAATTCCTCCTCAAGACACAGCGCAGGCCCTCGGTGTTGACGGTCTTATATATGGAAAGGTCACTGATTTTAAAAAGGTTTACGCAGTGGCGTATTCCCAGATGGGCATTGAGGCGGAGGTCTGGATGATAAATACAAAAACCGGCCAGGAGGTGTTCAGATTCAAAGAGTCGGTGCGATACCACGAAGGCGGCATCCCCCTGTCTCCCATCGGTCTCGTGATACAGGCGGTTTCTTCGGCCATGAATATACGGGAGATTCAGCAGGTCAGGGTGGTCAATGAATTGGGCTGGAAATTAAATGAAAAAATCCCGGCGCCGAGCGGCTTAAAGATGGAAGAGCGGCCATCAATAAAAGAGGTTGTTTCTAATGTAAAAGAAGGACCTTTTGGGAAAGGCAAGGTTTTTAAAATTGCAATGGAGGGAGAAAAGGGGCTCATTGCAATATTTGATATAGGCGGTTTTAAAAAAGGGCTGCCCATGAAAGAAATAAAGGATGGCCAGTATCTTGGAGAATATTTAACTCTCCCTGGCGATACTATAAAAGACGCCCCTGTTATCGCGTATCTCAGACGCTCAACCGGAGAGGAGTCTTCGTTTGTTGATATAACCGGGCTTCTCACGATAGATACTACGCCGCCGCCTCAGGTGGCGGGCTTAAGCGGCAGGGCATTCATAGACAGGCTTGAACTTTCGTGGAACAAGGTTTCTGCGGGCGATTTAAAAGGCTACCATGTTTTAAGAAGCGCAAAGCCCATTTCAGGCTATGAAGACATAGGTTTTGCCGAGGAAGAGAGGTTTATTGACAGCAATGTAAAGGCAGGAGAGGCATATTACTACAGGGTTGCTGCAGAGGATAGCGCAAAGAATGAGGGCGAGCAGTCAGAGGCCATAAAACTTTCCCTTAGGCAAAAAGAGCCTCAAATTCTAATAGGCGAGATAAAGAAAGACAGAACCCTTGCGGCAGGCAGCTATATGGTCAAAGGCGAAGTCATTGTTGCAAAGGGGGTTGTGCTGACCATTGAGCCTGACGCAAAATTTTTGTTTGAAAAGGACGCATCCATTAAAGTTTTGGGAAAGATTGCCGCAAACGGCAAAAAAGAGGAATGGATAGAGTTTTCGCCGAAGACGCCGGAGGATACATGGGAAGGGTTGGTTGTTGATGGCGGGGATGCGAATCTCTCCTTTGTGAAGGCAAGCGGCGCAAAGACGGCGCTCAAGCTTATCAATACCCCTGCTGACATACGGAACGCAATTTTTGAAAAAAGCGGCGTCGGTATCCATGCGGCAGGCGCGCCCTCGCCGGTCATAGTGAAAACTACCGTCTGGCATAATTCCACAGGCGTTTTGCTGGAGTCGTCCCAGTCTGTAGTTAAGGAGAGCGATATAACCCAGAATAAAGCCGGCTTCAAGATAGTAAAATCCAGTCCGTCTATTAAGGAAAATAATATCTTTGCAAATGATGTAAATGTTGACGCGGAAGATATATCAATTCAGGCGGACAATAACTTCTTTGGAACGGTTGTCTATGAAGAGATGAGGTTTAAGGGAGATGTCAAGGCCGCCGCTGTTCTGGACGATAAATATCCGAACGGCAAGATAGTCAAGGCAACAGTAAATCCGTACTCTCTTTTAACCCCTGAAGAGAAAAAGGTAAAGGTTGCCGAGCTTCTGGTGAGTTCAGGCAAGTATTTCAGGGAAAGAAATTTCGGAAAGTCTGCGGCGCAGTTTGAAGATGTTCTGAAACTTGAAGAGAGCGCAACGACATATTACTACCTTGCGCTTTCCTATCAGGGCATGGATGACAATGAAAAGGCTCTTTTTTATCTTAAGAAAGGTGTGGAGAAATTTCCCCTTGACTCTGGTCTTTCCAAGGCGTATGGATTATTATTGTATCAGCTTGGAAAGGATGAAGAGGCAAAAGCCGCTATGAAAGAGGCTGCCCGATTAAATCCGGGCGACAAGCAGATAAGATTTATTTTGGAGAGGCTGGAGGGGAAGTAGGAGCCTAAAAATATAAAATATATAGGAGATACTATGAAAACCTCAAACCTAAAGGTTTGAGTTACAGTAACTCAAGGCCTTAGCCTTGATTGCACTATTCATGGGAGGTGCGTATGACAAAGAGATTTTTGTTTTTTCTTTTAACCGCAGTATTGGCTGTGGCCTTTCAGCAAGCGGCTTATGCCGAATCGCAGGTGGTCAGCGCCACAGGTGTCGCTCCGTTTACACCGGGCAATGAGGCCAAGGCGAGGGACATGGCGATTCAGGATGCCATGAGAAAGGCGGTTGAGCAGGCCGTCGGGACGATGATCTCGTCGGAGACCGTAGTGGAGGATTATCAGGTGCTCAGGGATAATGTCTATACCAAGACTCAGGGGTATATTCAGAAATATGATGTTACCAATGCCGGGCCAAAGGGGAATCTCTACGAGGTTACCATATCAGCGACCGTGGCGGTTGAAAATCTGAAAAATGATCTGGCCGCGCTGGGGCTTTTGCATGCGCGGGTGGAAAAGCCGCGGGTGTTGTTTATGATAGCAGAACAGAACATCGGCCAGGAATATTATGTGTTCTGGTGGTACGGCAAGAGCGAATTTAAAGGCCAGCACTTTGATATGGCTGCGTCCGAGACTGCCATGAAAGAGGAATTTATAAACAAAGGGTTTAATATTGTTGACATTTCAGTTGCTACGGGTAAAATTGACATATCAAATGCCTACCGCATCGCTGATTTGACGGATACAGGAGCGCGGGACTTCGGGAGAAAGCTCGGCGCAGAGGTTGTGATAAAAGGGAAGGCGCTGGCAAAGGCAGGCCCGAGAACGCCTGGCAGCAGCGTCGGCTCGTATATTGCCGATATTACAGCATCGGCCATCCGTGTGGATAACGGCGGTGTGCTGGCATCGGCAAGGGGGCACGGCGTAAGCAGAAATATATCGGAGGTTACCGGCGGCACAGAGGCGCTGGAAAGGGCAGCAAGGGAATTGGCTGGAAAGATGATAGATCAGATCACTGCCAAATGGACTCAGGAGGTTCAGGGAGGCGGGTTGATTCAGATAACGGCGCGCGGCATTGAGGAATATTCCGATCTGGCAAGTTTTAAGGATGCGATAAAGGCGCAGATACGAGGCGTGAATGCCGTCTATCAAAGGAGTGTGGAAGGCGGAGAGGCTACAATTGATGTGGATTATAAGGGAACCGCGCAGCAGCTGGCGGATGAGATCGCAAAAAGAAAATTCAAAGAAATTCCAAAACTCAAGGTCATAGGCGCGACCGCCAATACCATTGATGTTAGTTTTGGAGGGGCAGCGCCGCAGCCTGCAAAGTCTGTGGAAACGCCGCCGGCTCCGGAGGCAAGGCCAGCAGCCCCGGCAGCTCAGCCCGCTGAAGACCGGCACTGGATCCAGCCGGATGACTACTTTATTTCAGAACAGCCCTACAAGCAGGGATGGATATATGTTTCCATTGCAAAGCTGAAGCAGCAGGGAGGGGCAAAGACAAAGGGGGAAAGCCAGTTCTTTCGCCTTCATGATTCTAAAGAGATATGGACAAAGAATTTTTGGAAGACCCGCGCAGCAGAAGAGGCTGACCTGCAGATCGGCGCATTGGTAATCTGTTTTGAGGGTAATAATAGAGACGATATCTATCATTCGCCTGAGAACAAGAACGATGCGCGCACTAGAAATTGGTTTATGGGCCGTATAACAGACACATCGGACCTTTACAAGGGGGCGGTGAGGATTGATACTTATAATTGTTCGCCGGATGCCCTGCGGGTTCCGGCGCAGTAATAGCTTACAGCTCATGGTTCATGGCTCATAGTAAAAACTATGAGCTATGAGCTATCAGCCATGAGCTAAATATGGGAGGTTTATTTATGAAAAATGCAAAAAAGACATTTTATCTTTCGCTGCTGCTCTCTGTTCTGTGGATTGCAGGCTGCGCTATCCCGAGGCCTATGATACCGGCCAATCCCGCCAATCCCATAAAAACCGTGGCCGTGCTTCCTTTGGTGAATAACACCAACGATGTGGAAGGGCCTGAGAAGGTGAGGGCTCTTTTTGCCGAGCATCTGCCGGAAAGGTGTTATCTTGTCAAGCCGATACAGGAGGTGAATCAGATACTCAAGGATGAGCTCGGCATTACGCTCGGATCGCAGCTTGATATGACCAATCCGCAGGAGCTGGGTCAAAAACTCGGTGTAGACGCCGTCATCTACGGAGCGCTGTTCAATTTTGAAGAAAAGACCACCGGTGTTTTGAATATCAGAAAGGTGAGGGCGGGTTTTAAATTGGTTGACGCCAAGACAGGCGCGGTTGTATGGGGGAGGGGGCAGGGCATCAAAAGCGAAACGAGGATGACCGAAGGCATTGCAGGCACAATCGCCGGCGGGGCGTCAGCGGTCGGTAAATTGACCGAGGAGAAAGAGGTCAAGGGAGGCGAGGACTATATTGGGATACAAAACTGGCGCGACCTGCCGCCGGAAAAGGCTATGGGGCAGGAATACGGCGTTCTCGGCTCTTTTGCCGCAGGTCTTGCGGAGAAAACGGTTAAAAAGGCCACCGGCACATTTTTAAAACATGAATCCGAAGTAATGGTGGATATGATACTCAATACACTGCCAGCAGGTCCCGGTTCGGCTTTATGCGGCGGAACGGTTGTTGCAGCCGTGCCTATGCCAAAGATACTGGAACCCAAAATGCCGGAATTCAAGATGCCGGCCTATTTTGAAATGGGCAAAAGGGACTTTACCGCGGATATGATTATGACATCTACGGTCAAATCAAACAATGAAACCGTGACCTTTGACGCAAAGCTTGCGAAGCTTGGAGAAAAGTTCAGATATGAAATGGATATGGCAAAGATGATCAAGGCAAAAGGCGGGGAGATGCCGCCTGGCCTCAGCAGGATAGTATCCATAGTGCGGCCTGATTTGAAGCTGGATTACACCTTGTATCCGGACAAGCATAAATATATGGAATGGGATATTAAAGAGGGAAAAGGCGAAAAGCCGCAGATAGAAAGGAATAAGATTGGCGCAGAGACCATAGACGGCCATCCCTGCGATAAATATAAAGTAAAAATTACCGATAAAGACGGCAATGTAGAGGAAGGTTATCTCTGGGAGGCGAAAGACCTTGACAGGTTCGTCATAAGGGCTGAGATGGAAAATAAGGATGCAAAAAGCATTGTGGAGATGAAAAATGTCAAACTCGCAAGTCCGGCCAAGACGCTCTTTGAAATTCCGCAGGGATATGTAAAGACAGGCAGTATGATGGAGCTTATGATGGAGGAGAGAAGGTAGAAATAAGACAGGTTAAGGTTGAGGTCAAGGTTAAGGAAAGACAAAATAATAAATAGGTTTTTCTCAACCTAAGCCTTAACCTCAACCTATATTTTAAAAAAAAGGAGGAAAAATTATGAAAAGTTTTATGAAGAAAGTTGGCTGCATGATGTTGTCTGTATTTGCGCTGTATCTTTTCGCAGGCTGCGAGGCGACCATGACAGGGGCGGTGAAGCAGGACACCACCTTAAGCGGCGAAGGTAAAAGACTTGAGGCGGAGGGTTTAAAGTATTCGGGGCCCGAATACACCATCGGCATCATCACCTTTAAGAATAATACCAGGACCCGCGGGCTTGAACAGCCTGCAACAGATATACTGGCAACGCTTGTAAAGCAAGCCGGTCTTGAGCCGATCATGCTGACCGAAGAAGAGATGAGGGAGCAGGAAAAGATGATTGAGCTGCAGCAGACCGGCGCGGTTAAAACAGGCAAGAAGAGCGCGGCAGAGGGTTTTGAATCCATTGATTTCAGGGTGTCCGGTTCTATAACAGCATATTCAGAGGTGGAAGAGGCTTCGGATGTGCTGATCGCCCAATCCAAGACTCAGGTGGCAAGGGTTCAGGTTGATTACGGCCTGGTTGACATAGCCACAGGCAAGAGGCTTCTGCAAAAATCAGGCATGGGCGAATACAGGAAGAAGACCGGCGGGGTGCTTGGATTCGGCTCAAAATCCACAGCAGATGTGGGACTGCGCGATGGCGCGCTCAGGGATGCGCTTACCAAGGCCATGAGCGAGATGATCAAGGAATTGAACAGCAGACCGTTCCAGAGCAAGATACTGATGGTGAAGGGGAAGAAAATAATATTCAGAGGCGGAGAGAGGTCGAAATTAGAAGCCGGCGCAAAACTTGGAGTATACAGGCCCGGTGAAGAATTAAAAGACCCAGATACCGGTCGGGTTATAGGCAGGGAGGAGAACCAAATCGGTGAGATAATGTTTACGAGTCATCAAAGTGAAAAAATTTCCGAAGGCACGGTTTCGTCAGGAACAGGTTTTCAGGCAGGTGATATCGTGAGGGTGATAAAGTAAAGATAGGCGATAGGCATAAAGACAGGCTATAGGCTATAGGCGATAGGCAATAGGAAAACCCCATAGCCTATAGCCCATTGCCCATAGCCTGTATTAAAAAGGGAGGTGTCAATATGAAAAGATTGAATGCAGTGTGGTTACTATGTTTCGCTCTCCTGCTGGCTTACGGCTGTGCAAAGCCTGTTGCCAAATGCACAACGCCGGAAGATAATCCGCCCCATCATTATTTAAGGGGCATGGAGCTGCTGGAGCAGGGTAAAATCGGCGATGCAGAGGCAAAGTTTGAGAGGGCGTTATATTGCGATGCGGAGTACAGTCCTGCGCACAGCGGATTAGCTATGGTCAACGCCGATAAGGCAAAGGGTCAGAAGGAGCCAGGCTACCGCCAGACAGATACAGATAAGGCGATGGACCATCTGAAACATGCAAAGAAACTGGCAAATACGGCAGAGGATGAGTTTGCGTATCATGTCGCGGGTCTGCGGGTTTATACGGCATTAAAGACAAAGAACTGGCTTGATGATGCCGAGGACCACTTCAAGGACGCAATGAAGCTCAAGGTAGACGAGCGCAAGCTTATATATTATGAGGGCAGGGAGGCTGCGCCATATTTTATGGGTGTTGCATATCTTGAGGCAAGGGAGTTTCAGAAGGCCAGAGATAAATTCAGCGAAACTCTCAACATGAAGAGAGAAGGCAAATGGAATGAAAAGGCGGATAAGGGATGGAAGAGGGTTGACAAGATAGTTCGGGCCATGGGCGGGATTACCCTTGGCGATGTAGGCAAGGAGATTGCCGTGAAGGAGTATGTGAACAGGGGCGATATGGCTGCGCTTCTGGCGGATGAGCTCAAGATAGATAAACTTTTTGCGGGCAGGATCCCTGTGAAGAGCGAGATTGATAAACTCAAGGCGGAGTTTACGCCCGCGGATATGCTCAATCATCAATTTAAGGAAGAGGCCCTTATCATGATGAAGTGGGGGATAAGGGGTCTTGAGCCGATTTATGACCAGACAACCAAGGCATACCTCTTTAAGCCCGACCAGGCCGTCACAAGAAAAGAGTTTGCCCTGGTGCTGGAAGATATTCTGGTAAAACTCACCGGCGATGAAAAGATTAGCACAGCCTATTTTGGCCAGGAAAGATCGCCGTTCCCGGATGTGCCTGCTACCGCGCCGTGGTATAACGCAGTGATGAATGTGACTACACGGGGCCTTATGGAGCCGGAGCTTTCAGGCGAATTCAGGATAAACGACCCGGTGGACGGCGCCGAGGCCATACTGGCCATACGGGTGTTGAGACAGAGGATGAATATATATTAAAAGACAGGCGATAGGCAAGAGGTTATAGGCAATAGGTAAAACGAAAACCTATAGCCTATTGCCCATAGCCAATAGCCTGTATTAAACAAGGAGGTTTCTATGAAGAGATTTATATTTGCATTTGCGTTTCTGTTTTTGGCGCTGCCGTTTATTGCAAGGGCGCAGGAGCCGCCCCAGGTCGTGACTGATCCGACTCAGGCATTTATTGCAGGCGGCTTTGTTGTGAAAGGGGAGGGGGCTGCGCCGACCGACAGGCCGCTTTCCCCTGCGCAAAAGAGGATATTGGCGCTTCGGGCCGCAAAGGTTACGGCGCTCAGGGAACTGGCTGAAATTCTCGACGGCGTTGCGATTTCAGGCGAGACTATCGTAAAAGATGCGGCTGCCTCGTCCGATACCATCAGGGCTGCGGTTCAGGGCATGGTGAAAGGGGCGAAGGTTATTCAAGAGGCTTATGACCCGACCAGTGAGATGGCTGCCGTGTATGTTTCCATCAGTGTTCACGGTTCAAATGGCCTGACAGGCCAGCTGCTGCCGCAGATGCTGCCGAGCCTGCCGCCGCCTTCCGCGCCTGCATACATGCCGCCAGCGGCGCCGCCCGCTCAAGCACAGCCGTATGACGCGCTGATATTGGACATAAAAGAATTTTCGTTCAAGCCGGCTTTGATAAACAGGATACTGGCGCAGAACGGAGAGATTATTTACGACCCGACCAAAATCGCCCAGAATATCCTCGTTGAAAGGGGCGCGGGCGATTACACCAACGATGTGGGCAAGGCAAAGGCCATATTGTCCGAGCGCGGCGTGAAAAATCCGCTTATCGTGAAAGTTGCCGGGGTGGTAAAGTTTACCGATGTTCAGGTCAACGGAGATGACGCGGCCAATATATTTGCCGCAAACCAGAAGACAAACTTTCTGGAAGGCGCAAAGGTTGTTTTTGTGCTGAAGTAGCAGGCTCTGAAATTAGCTCATAGCTCATGGCTCATAGTTGATAGTTTTTGCCATGAGCTAACAGCTATCAGCCATGAGCTAAATAAAAGGAGGTAACTGCATGAGAAAGACTTTGTCGGCTCTTGTCGTTTTTGCTGTATCTCTTTTCGTTTACTCCAGGGCTGAGGCCGCCGTCCGTGTGGAGGGGAGATACTGGTTTACAGAACTTAGTTCAAAGGTGCATGCGTCGACCCCGGGCCTTGATGGGACAGACATTGCTCTGAGAGATACTCTCGGAATGGACAAATCAAGGAATTTTGGAGAAGGAAGAATTGAACT
Source organism: Deltaproteobacteria bacterium (assembly GCA_016200645.1). Taxonomy (GTDB): domain Bacteria; phylum Desulfobacterota; class GWC2-55-46; order UBA9637; family UBA9637; genus JACRNJ01. The sequence continues at coordinate 9,788 of JACQEJ010000092.1, forward strand.
GCATCTTGGCGTCCATCATTTGAGGTATAGCTATACGGCGTTCTCATGGGAAGGGCATAATACCATAACCCAAGCTGTGAACTTTGCCGGCGCCACATATACTGCCAATACAAGGGTTGACTCAAAGCTGGATATGGTCTATCAGAGGGTGGGATACAGGTATGATATTATTGACACCGCGGGCAGCCAGCTTGGCATTATTTTTGATTTTAAGCATATCGGCGTGGATGCAAATCTCAAATCATCGAGCGCTAATCAATCTTCTCACACGACACTGCCTATCCCAACCCTTGGATTAGGCGGACAGATAAGGCTGCCCTTGCTCTTCTCGGTCAGCGCTGAGGCGAGCGGCATAGCATCCGGCGGCTCTTACCTGATAGACGGGGAGGCTTCTCTGAATTTTACCCCTGTTTCCTTTGCTGCCATATCAGGCGGGTATCGTGTGCTTGATATGAAAATGGAGAGCGCAGGCAATAAGGTGGATTTCACATTACAGGGGCCGTTTCTCACGGTCAATGTAGAGTTTTAATCAGGCCTATTAAAATAGGGTATTGTGAAGCGGATAGGGCTATGGCAGTTAAAAAACAATAGAGGAGGAAGCAGGCTATGAAAAAGATTTTATTGCCGGTAGTGGTTTTTGCTGTGTCGCTTTTTGCATATTCTTCTGCCGAGGCTATTGTCCATGTGGAAGGGAGATACTGGTTTACAACCCTGGATTCAAAGGTGACGGTGACTGACGCAGGCATTATAGGCACGGAGATCAATGCGGCAGACACCCTCGGGATGGATAAGTCAAAGAATTTCTGGGAGGGAAGGATTGATCTGAACCTGGGCAGCCATCATCTGAGGTATGCATACCTGCCGCTCTCATGGGATGGGCATAAGACCTTAATCCAATCGGTAACATTTAAGGGGGCGACCTATACCGCCAGCACGATGGTTGATTCAAAGCTGGATATAGTTTATCAGAGGCTTGGGTACCGGTACGATATTATTGACATGCTTGGCAACCAGCTCGGCATCATATTTGATATTAAGCTGCTTGGCATAAATGCGCAGCTCAAGGACCCTGCGCTCAGTCTCGATAAATCCTATTCACTTACAGTGCCTGTTCCAACCATCGGCGTCGGCGCGCAGATAGGGCTGCCGTTTTTATTTTCTATCGGCGCGGAAGTGACAGGAATAGCGTATGGCAGCAACTCCCTTCTGGACGGCGAGGCTTCCGTAAATTTCAATCCTGTTCCATTTACTACCATATCAGGAGGCTACAGGATATTTAATGTGGAAGTAAAGGACGGAGACAATAAAGGAAGTTTCAATTTGGCGGGGCCATTTTTGATGGTCAGGATGGGCTGGTAAAATAAGTGTCAAAGAGTCAGAGTATCAAAGTAAAAACTTAAGAAAAGATTGAGCTTACGCATAAATAGAAATATCTAAATAAACAATTAAAAAGTAAAATTATTTTTGCCTCTTAGACATTTTAATTTTAAATTTATTATTTAGATATTGATATTGAGCTATAACCTTTTTAAATCTTTGACCCTCTGACTCTCTGATACTTTGACTCTCTATAAAAATGTCTATCTTTGCTCCCATCGGCAAGGCGATTTTATCATTTCTTCATGACCTCTATGAGATAGCGGATTTTGTCATATCCTCTCTCAATACATTCCTTTTTCATTTGACTGCGGGCAGAAGGGCCATATCCGGCATAATATACAAGCAGGTATATTTCACAGGCATTGAGGCCTTTTCCATTATTTCATGGATTGCCGCAATCCTCGGCGTTATCATCGTTACGCAGGCCATAAGCATACTTCCGATGTTCGGCGGCGAGAGGCTGATAGGCGAGATATTGGTCTGGGTGGTTATAAGAGAGCTCGGCCCCGTGTTCGCTGCGATAATTGTCATAGCAAGGAGCGGAACTGCGATGGCCGCGGAGCTTGGCTCCATGCGGGTGAATAATGAAGTTATCGCCCTTGAGGCCATGGGAATAGATCCGGGGCGGTATCTTGTTATGCCGAGGGTTATCGGAACCGCCATATCTACCTTTGTGTTGACTTTTTATTTTGAGATCATAACCATACTCGGCGGCTATCTTCTTGCCGGTTTTGGCAAGCGCATAACATTCGGGATGTATATCTCCAGCGTGCTGGAGACCATGGGGTTTACGGATATTATCGCATCACTTCTGAAAAGCATAATCTTCGGTCTTATCATAGGCGCTGTTGCCACCCTCCACGGCCTCAGGGTCGGAAAATCAATTACAGAGATCCCGCAGCAGACCACAAAGGCGGTTATCAGCAGCTTATTCATCGTGTTTATTGTAGACGGCATAATAACGGCGATATTTTTTATATAAGAAAGTGAAGACAAACCATGGAAACAAATGCACAGGAGGGATTATGAAAAGAACATTTGTTGTATTGTTTTTAAGTTTGTTCCTTACGGTCGGTTTGCTGGCGGGCATAGCCCGCCCTGCCTACGCCGCCCAATCCACCATCACGGATGCGGAAGGTTATGCGTGCATGGGCGAGGATAAATCAAGAAAGCAGACAGAGCAGGCAGCGCTGGCAGACGCAAAGAGAAATGCGGCTGAATATGCCATGACATATTTAAAGAGCGAGACTTTAGTAAAGGACTCTGAACTCCAAAAGGATCTGATTGGGGCGTATGCAAATGCGTCTATCAAAATAATTCAGGAGATTGAAAAGAAATGGTATAAGGACGAGTCATTAGGCGAATGTTTTAAAACCAGGATTAAGGCAGAGGTCATACCTGATGAGAAGGCTATGGATAGGGTCTCAAAATCAAAAGGGGTTGCGGACGACCCCTCTGCGCCGCTCACTATCAATGTCTGGACAGATAGAAAGGAATACAAAACCGGCGAAAAGATAAAGGTCTATGTCAAAGGCAACAAGCCGTTTTATGCAAGAGTTGTTTATAAGGACGCAGGCGGCAAAATGGTTCAGCTCCTGCCAAATCCATTTAGAAGCAGCAACTACTTCAATGGCGGGGTAATCTATGAGATACCTTCAGGAGAGGACAGGTTTGAACTTGAGGTGTCGCCGCCATTCGGCAATGAAAATATAATTGTCTACGCCAGCTCATCTCAGGTCGGAGATATTGATGTAAAGGCAACCGGCGGGGTGTATGAGATTAAGACAAAGGCGGAAGACATCGGGGAAAAGACAAGGGGCGTGGTGATAGCAGAAAAAGGGGCTGATAAAAAGACGGCCTCCGAGTTTTCAGAGGCGGGCGCAAATATAAAGACAGAGGAGAGGTAGCGCGCAGAAATTGCTTCGCGTTTGCATCATGTCAAAATTGATAGAGGCAAGGGGTCTTTATTATCAAACGGACAGCGGCGCTTTAGTATTTGAAGGGCTTGACGCTGAATTTTATGCCGGCGAAAAGGCTGCCATTATCGGGCCGCTTGGTTCAGGCAAGGCTGCATTATTAAGACTGCTTATGGGGCTTGATAGGCCTCAGAAGGGGAGGGTTTATCTGTTTGGCAAGGAGATAGATGCGCTTAAACGTTTTGAACTTGACACATTACGGCAGGGGATAGGTATTGTTTTTGAAAATGCATCTCTCATAAGCAACCTGAAGGTAGTTGAAAATGTGATGCTTCCTCTTCAGTATCACACTGATTTAACCCTTGATGCTGTCATGGAGCGGGCGGTTTCTCTTCTTGAGTCTGTAGGATACAGAGGGGATGTATGGGCGCTTCCAGGCCCATTGCCGTCTTATACAAAAAAGACAATTGCCCTTGCCAGGGCGATGGTCCTTGACCCGGCAATAATGATATATGATAGACTGATGGAGGGATTGGATATGCATCAGAGTTTACAGCTGCTGAAATTTGCAGACGCATTCCATAAAGCTAAAAAAGACAGATTGAGCATTATAATAGCCAATGACGAAGGGGATATAAAGGATACAATGCCGGATAGGATATTGCATATAGAAAACAGGAGACTTTTTTAACGGCGATGGCAAAGATAGAACAAAAAGACCCGCGGTTCAAGAATCTTGAGCAAAAGGTTGGCATCTTTGTTTCTCTTGTTATGGTCATGTTAGCGGCTATATTCTTTTTTATGGGAAAGGAAAGAGGGATATTTACAAAGAAATATCATCTCTATTTTGTTGTTGACAGCGGAAGCGGTTTTATGGAAGGGATGCCGGTAAAACTATCCGGGTTTACGATAGGGAAGGTAAAGGCCATGTCTTTAACCTCTGAGGCAAGGGTAAAGGTGACTCTGGAGATAAATAAGGAATATCAAAAATGGATACGGAAAGGCTCTGTTGCCAGGATGTTGAAAGAAGGGGTGATAGGAGAGGCTGTGGTTGATGTCTCTGTTGGGCCTCCTTCAGGCATAGTGATAGAAGACGGGGGAGAGCTTCCCTACGAAAAGGTTATGGGAATAGAAGAGCTTGTTGCAAAAGAGGTAAAGCCTATTCTTGAGCAAATTAAGGAAACTATCAGTTATATAAATAATCCTGAGGGCGATATAAAAAAGGCCATTAACAATACCAGAAAACTGTCAGAGGGACTGCTTAAGACAAAGGCCGATATGGACTCGGTGCTGAAAGGGGCAAAAGGCGCTGTCAAAGAGGCAGCCTCTGCGGTTGGAAAGCTCGGTTCGGTTGGAGACAAGGCCAGCCCTGTGCTTGAGAGGCTTAATAGAGTGGCTGAGGACGCTGAGAAGGCGTCAAAGAAGATTCCTGAGGTTATGGATAAGGCCAATAGGATAATGGATGATGTAAAAGAATTTAGCGGTGTTCTTTCCAAAAAGAGCCAGGGAGTAAAAACCATGCTTGAAGATACTGAAGAGGCGCTGGGCGACACAAAAGAGATTATTAAAGGGGCAAAAGATACATGGCCGATAAATACGATGCTGCCCCCAAAAGAGGAGATGAAACTCGTGCCGTTGGATGGTTCGGAGAAGGGAGAATGATGAAATCAGTTATCAGTTATCAGTTGCCAGTTATCAGTTACCGGTCTTATCTTTTACTGATAACTGTTTACTGTTCACTGTTTACTGTCTTCTATGGCTGCGCCTCCACAAAAAAATCTGAATTGCCGAAGGTTCAGATGGATGCAACGGAGCTGAATCAAAGGGGGGTTGATGCAGTTAGCGCCGGAAAATATGATAAGGCGTTGATAGAGTTTCAGGGTTCTCTTAGATTGAATGCAAGCGTGGATAATCAAACAGGGATTGCCATAAATCTCCTGAATCTGGGAAGATTATATCTTCTTATGGGAAGGTTTGATGATGCGAAGGCAGCTTTTGACAGAGGGCTGAAGATCGGGGCAAGCCTTAATGACCAGATGGTCCTTTCAGAGGGCTATGCAAGTCTTGGCAGATACTATTATCTCATCGGCAATAATAACGATGCTGTCGCTGTTCTGGAAAAGGCTGTTGCTATAGACCGCCGGCAAGGTTTTCATACGCTCGGCAACAGGTTAAACATAATGGGGATGGTGTATAAAGATATGGATAAAGCGGAAGATGCTGAGAAACTATTTAATGAGGCCTTGAAAATAAACAAAAGTTATGAAATGGAGGCGGATAGCGCCGACTCATTCAGGGGATTGGGAGATATTTTGTTTAAAAGGGGAGATTATAAAAAGGCCGGAGAATTGTATGAAAACGCCCTTTCCATAGATAAAAGGCTCGGCATAAGCGCAAAGATTTCCATAGACCTGGCTGCTCTGGGAATGGCGAGCCTCAAGCAGAATGATGCCGGAAAGGCGCTGGATTTTTTCCTGAGGGCGTATGCGGTTGATTCAAGCCGGGGAGCTGATAAAAAGGCATTGCAAGATCTTGACAGGATAATAGAGATATACGCCGCATTGGGGGATAACAATAACAAGGAGAAATATTCTCTGGAAAGGGAGAGGCTTTTGAAAAAAGAAAGGGATGAGAAACAGTGAGGAAGATTAGGGTTCTGGTGGTTGATGACGATGAAAGGAATGTAGTGCTTTTGACTTCGAAACTTAAGGCTGACGGTTATGAAACAGATGCGGCCTGGGACGGTCTTGAGGCGCTGGAAAAGGTTGAGAGCTTCAGCCCCGACTGTATACTCCTGGATATCATGATGCCGAAAATGGATGGTTACGAGGTTTTAAGGAGGCTCAAGGCGAGTGAAAAGACGCAGCATATCCCTGTCATTATGCTTACCGCCAGAAGAGACATAGAGGACAAGGTTTTGGGATTGGATATCGGAGCCGATGATTACCTATCCAAACCGTGCAGTCTTTTGGAGCTTTCTGCCCGAATCAGGTCCCTTCTGCATATACGAGAGATTCAGACACGACTCCGGGAGATGGAAAAGCTTGCCGCCCTCGGTCAGCTGGTTGACGGCATTGCCCATGAGATCAGAAATCCGCTTACCACAGTCGGAGGACTGGCAAGGCGCATCAAGGAAAAGGTTTCAGATAAGCAAGCGCAAGGCCATATAAATCTTATTATGCAGGAAGTAGAGAGATTGGAAAATATGATAAAGCGGATAGATGAATATAAAAACGCTCAGGTTTCTGAATTGAGAGAAGGGGATGTCAATGATGTGGTGAGGGCGACTGTGGAAGAGATAAAAAATATTGCATGGGGAAAGGGCATAGGTATAAAACTTTCTCTGATGCAAGACCCTCCCGCGCTTCTGATAGATAAGGCTAATCTTAAAAAGGCGATATTGAATATTCTGCAGAATTCAGTGGAAGCGGTTGATAAAAAAGGAGAGATAGCAATAACGACTGCGCCTTCAGAGGGAGGATATATAGAATTGGTCATCAGAGATACGGGCTGCGGGATAAAGGGTGACGAACTGAAAAATATCTTTAATCCTTTTTATACATCCAAGATGACAGGCGCGGGCCTGGGATTGACCATTGCATACAAGATAATCCAGGACCACAAGGGTGATATTACTGTTGAAAGCCCGGAAGGCAAGGGAACGATCGTAAGTATAAAACTTCCTCTGGTTATGAAAGATTTGAATAAGCAGCTAACAGTTGAAAGTTGAAAGTTAACAGTTGAAAGTTAACTGACAACTTACAACTGACAACTTTCAACTAAAATGACATAGGCAGCTTGTAGTTTGCCGATCCCGTTTAAATACATAACGGGACAAGTTTATCGGCGATTTTGAAATGCGCCCGACCCATTGCGCTGCAATGGGCGCCCCGATTGGGCAACTACAGGTTTAACCCGATTTAATGCGTTTGTACTAATTGGGTAACCTTCGGCGGGCTGCCTAATTCTCCAAACGGAAAATCTCTCCTGTATGGAACAACGGCAATGCTTATGTTATTTGTTTCTTTTATTTTGTTCAAAAGCCCTGTCACTTCCCGGTCCGGCAAAGGGTGCGATGTATTCCAATCAATAGTCTGGAATTTTATAAGAACCTTCTGCGGTTCGCCAACCAGACGAACGGCATCCTCGGTCATCTTCTCTATCAGCCTCTGTATCTCATAAGGCCCCTTTTTCAACTCATCCTGCATCTGTCGGTGATATGCCATGACAGCATAATAATCAAATCCTTGTCTTACAGCCTCATCAAGACTCTGAGAAAGCCATGCCATTGCATAGGGAGGGTTTGAGACGCTCTCATACATCAGGTTTATGGCGAATTTTGCCTCCGGCCTTTTCTGCTTTACAACCGCCTTGAGTCTACTTGCGACTTGAAGCAGCCTTTTATTTTTCCATGCCGCCCATCGCCAAAATTCGGAAGTATATTGCGGACTCAGGATTGCGGATTGCGGAATTTCTTCATTGCCATATAATCCAGAAGGCGTCAACTTCCTGCCGGTATCCTTTTTGTAGAGCGCCTCGCTGTATCGTCCAAAACCTTCGTTGTGTTTCAGCATAAGGTCATCCTGAAAAAGGATTCCGTCAATAGGATATGCCGCAAGGTCTTGAAAAAGTCTTTCAAGATGATGAACAGCATTCGCATTAAAAAGATCAAGCCCCTTGCAAGCGACTATTTCTTTTGTATCAAAATCATACGCCTTGCAGGCCATGTCTTTTCTCTGTTCCATGCCATAGTCTGCATATCTTGTGGTCATCCATGCGAACACCTTCAATCCCTTTCTGTGTGCTATCTCCAGGATGGGGGCGAGGATATCCTCAATGACAGGAGACTCGGCGGTTTTAAAGTAGACCCCTGCTGGGATGCCCCGGTTTTTTGGCTTCACAAATGGATAAAACCTGTCATCCTTGTTATGAAAAACCCGCAGGATAATAGTATCCACGCCGGCAACTTTTAATGCATCAAGCTCATGTTCAACCTCTCCATAGTCTCTTCCTTCAAAAAGGGCAACCTGAACAGCCCGCATCGGAGCTGTGGGTTCTGCAGGGGCATGACATGTCATGCCCCTGCATGGTTGAGCCTTTACTATCGGAAGTTTTGGCGCAGAAAAGAGCTCCGCCTCTTTTAACTTTGCTCGGGCGATCTCCAATTTTAATGACGTCTCGGTTACAAGCTCATTATCAGGAAAATTTCTCATAAATTGCTGTAATTGATCCTCAGCCTCTTTATACATGGACGCATTGAGATACGCATCGCCTATCATATAATGGGCTTTTGGAATAAGGGGGCTTTCCGGAAAATATTCTATTACCCTGCCAAATTCCCTTGCGGCGACGGTGTAATGCCTCTGTTTATAGAGGAAGATGGCATAGTTAAACTGGTCTTTGTCGGTGAGAAAGGGACGGGATTCCTGGGCGTGAACCACAGGGATGAGGGACTGGGGGCTGGGGAATAGCAAAAAAGAAATAAGAAAAAATATGGCTTTAAATTCTTTTAGCCCCCAGCCTCTAGCCTCTAGCCCCTCTTTCTTAAAACAGCACATCCATCATCTCCTTAACCGATGTTACGCCAATCAATTCAAGAGGGCCTCTGCCTTTTATCTTTGTCATATTGTCTTTGGGAAGGATGCACCGGTCAAAGCCTAATTTTTCAGCCTCATTTATACGCGGCTCTGCCTGGCTTATCCCCCTAACCTCGCCTGCCAGACCAACCTCGCCAAACACAACGGTCTTTTGCGGTATGGGTTTGTCAAGAAAATTGGATGCAAGGGATGCTATAATGCCGAGGTCTATGGCAGGCTCTTCAAGCCTTATGCCGCCGGTAACTTTCAGAAATATATCGTGGTTTTGAATGTTGAGTCCGCCTTTTTTTTCCAGCACAGCGGTAAGCAGAGCAACCCTGTTGTAGTCAATTCCAACTACCGTCCTTTTGGGAATGCCAAATATGGCGGGGCATATCAACGATTGAATCTCAACAAGGATCGGCCTTGTGCCTTCAAGGCTTGACACTACAACGGAGCCTGATGCGTTCTGCGGCCTTTCTGCAAGAAACAGGGCGGATGGATTGACAACCTCAAGAAGCCCTTTGTCGCGCATCTCAAAAACACCTATCTCCATGACAGAGCCGTAGCGGTTTTTTACGGCCCTGAGAATTCTGAACTGATGCCCGCGCTCCCCTTCAAAATAGAGAACAGTATCAACCATATGCTCAAGAACCCTCGGCCCTGCAATAGCGCCGTCTTTGGTCACATGGCCCACGATAAAGAGCGGCATGTCCATGCCTTTGGCGTTGAATATAAGTTGAGACGATGTCTCTCTGACCTGACTTACGCTGCCCGGGGATGACTCAAGTGTTTGCGTATAAATGGTCTGAATGGAATCTACAATCAGGATTCCGGGTTTCAGTTTTTTTACGCTGTCCAATATCCTTTCCAATGTATTTTCTGCATATATGAAAAGATTTTCCGATGTTACACCAAGTCTTTCTCCCCGTATCTTTGTCTGCTTTGGAGATTCTTCGCCTGAAACATACAAAACCCTTTCTCCATTTGCTGCAAGCCTTGCCATTGCCTGAAGCATCAATGTTGACTTGCCGATGCCCGGGTCTCCGCCGATAAGCACCGCAGAGCCGAGCACGATCCCGCCGCCCAGAACCCTGTCCAACTCCCCGATGCCTGTCTTGAGCCTATCCTCTTCTTTCACCTCAAGGGTTGTGATGGGCTGCGGGGCAGAGCCGGCTTGAAAAGAGGTCTCACAACCAAAGACCTTGAGCCCCCTCTTCTCTTCAAATGCCGTTTCCTCGACAAGGGAGTTCCACTGATTGCAGTCAGGACATTTTCCCATCCATTTGGGAGATTGATAGCCGCAGGACTGGCAGATATATACAGTGCGGAGCTTGACCATTGACAATTTAACCCTTTCTGTTATTATAAAAAACAAATAAGTCCAAACAAATAAGTCCTATAAGTCATATATGACTTATATTAATTCATGCTTGCAACCGAAACCATCCTAATAGAATTTGCCAAGACTGTCAAGGCTGTCGGTTTCTATCCGAAGGGGCACCCTAATCTTGAGGCAGCAATTGAAAAGACTTTTCATCTTCTAAAAGAGGCTGCCAATGAAAAGGGGAATATACGATGGATGATAGAGCGCACAGGCTTTAAGGAGGAAAATATTCCGATAGGCCGCAGTCATAAGCAGCTTGAATTATTGGCAAAGGATCTGTTTTTAAAAAGGATACGGGAGATTGCCTTTATCCGGGATGCAACCCTCCGGGAATGGAAGGACTTCCTTGACATCCTCAAGATGGACGCTGATGGTCTTAAAAAGGCGGGAGGTCTTGAAAAGTTGTTGGTAGCGAAAGAGATTAAAGGCATCCAACTCAATGAAATGAAATATGAGGACATTCGCAAAAAGGTCATAGAACTTGAAGAAAAAAAGGAACAAGATGTAGAGACAGGCAAAGAAGAACAAGAGGGGGAATTAGAAAGCAAGGCAGAAACCCCCGAAGAAGGGGCGGAAAGCGAAATTCTCCATGGCATGGTGGAGCAGCTTGAGGCTATTAAAGAGAGCGAAGAAACTTTAGATAATTTATTAGATAAGCTGGAGAAAGAAGATAATACTATGGCTTACCAGACTATTGCGCATAAGATCATGACAAAGGCGCAACCTTTTTATGAAGAAAAAAACTGGGAAGGGTTTTTCCCCGCGCTTATTGCATTTGTGGCGCATTCTGCTCCGGAAGGAAGCCGCCCATCAGAACAAAAGGCCATCGCTGCCGACAATGTTAAAAAAATGCTCCATCCTGATATAACTGATTATTTAATTGCCCGACTGTGTGACCGCCGTGAGGAAAGGCGAAAAGAGATTCAGAAGATGCTTATCACGCTTGGGGAGAATGCGATGAAACAGCTCCTTACCGCCCTTGTTAACACAGAGGCTGCGTATGCCAGGCGCCTGATATTTAATACACTCGCCCTGTTTGGCGAAATGGTGAGGCTGGAGGCGGAAAAACGTCTCGATGACGAGAAATGGTTTGTGGTAAGGCAGATGGTGTCGCTTCTGGGCGAGATAGGTTCACCTCAATCTTTAGAGGCCATACAAACGGCATTTGGACACAAGGATATTCGGGTAAAGAAAGAGGTTATAAAGGCTGTTGCCAAGATACCGTCAGCAGGAAGCGCAACATTTCTTCTCGAAAGGCTTAATGAAGATAATCTTCAGCTTAAACTTCAAGCTATTATATCTCTCGGTATGTTGAAGGATCCGGCTGCCATGGAACCGCTTGGGGATTTGGCGTCTAAAAGAGGTTTTATGGGCGAACCTGTAGAGATGAGAAAAGAGGCTGCAAGGTCAATCGGCATGATCGGCGGCGACAGGGCAATAACAGTTCTTAAAAACCTCTTAAAAAAACGGGTCTTCTGGGGGAAAAAACAAAACGATGAAGTCAGGTCTGTAGCAGCCATATCGCTTGGAAAGATCGGCGGAAACGATGCAATGGAGGCGCTGGAAGAGGCGGCCAGAGTCTCGAAGGGGATTGTCCGGATTGCCTGCCAGAGGGCTATGGAAGGAATAAGATAGTTGCAAGTTGCAAGATGCAAGTTAAGACTTGCAACTTGAAGCCTGAAACTTAAAACCTTAAAAAAATATGTCTGACATAGAAATCGAAAAAATAGACAGTATTCTCAAGGCTCTCAACAGCGCTATCAAGGGTAAAAAACTTTATCCGGTTGGCCATCCTGCGATTGCCGCTCCCATGACAAAGGCGTATCAAGCCCTGTCGGAACTCTTTAAAACGCATGCCAAGATATTTGTCGGCATCGTAAAGGATGTTCTGGTTTTTGAAGAAACCCCTTTGATGGAGGCTGAAAAAAACCTTGGAGAACTTATCTATCAGATAAAACAAAAAGAGATTGAGGGTATCATCTTTGAAAAAGGTCTCATACAAAAGGAATTTTTAAGCTTTATGGATATCCTGTCAGGAGAGGAGATAGTAAAGGGTGTAGAACTTCAGAACATGCTGGCATCAAAGAATATTTTGCACATCAGCATTAAGTCTCTCTCAAAACGGAGCATATTGGAGGTCTACAATGACGCGGTAAATGTTGTTAAAGAAACCATGAGCCAGATACGGATGGGCAAGGCGCCGCAGAGCGGAGAGATCATACGGGTGGTAGATGAATTGACTGAATTGGTCCTGGCAGATAGGAATGCCATGATAGGTTTAACCATGATAAAGAACTATGATAATTATCTGTTTAATCACTCGGTGAATGTGAGCATCCTTTCCGTTGCCCTTGCCCAAAGCATGAATCACGACAAGGCTAGCTATCGCATAGTCGGCATCGGCGGATTGCTCCACGATGTGGGGAAGACAGGGGTTGCGGAAGATATCATCAGGAAACCGGCAGGGCTCTCTGCTCATGAATGGGAGACGGTTAAGCAGCATCCTGTGCTCGGCTCAAAGATTGTGGAGAGAATGGAGGGGATGGCGGAGCTTGTCGGCCGCATCATATATGAGCATCATATCAGATACGACCATACAGGCTATCCGCGCACTGAGATGCCGCTGCACCCGCTTAGCATGATAATAACCGTCGCAGACGCATACGATGCCCTGACAACGCTCCGGGTTTATCAGAGGTCATACCATCCTGTGGAGGCAATAAAGATAATGAACAGTCTGTCTGGCAGGCACTTTGACCCCAATACCTTAAAGGCATTTATCGCTATGATTGGATTTTATCCCGTGGGAACAGTTGTAAGGCTGTCTACCAACGCAATCGGCGTGGTAACAAAGGTAAACCCCGCCAAGAGCACGACGCCTTTTGTTAAGATAATATTTGGAGAGGGTGGGCAACAGCTGGATAAACCTTATGAAATAGATTTATCAGCAGAGGGAGGCAGGGCGTCAACTATTGTAGCCTCTCTTGATCCGTTAACAAAAGGGCTGGATATTGGACAATTCTTTGAGAAGGAGGCTAAGGATTTAGTTCCCCTGTCTGCCTGACAGGCAGGTCTGTCTTCCAATTCCCAATGACTGATGACTAATGACTAATTCCCACTCGCCTGTATTTAAAATAATCCACAGTCCTTTTTAGCCCTTCCTCAAGGGAAACTTGCGGCGACCAACCCAGTATTTTGTCGGCCTTTTTAAAATCAATGACACTTCTTTTTTGCTCTCCGTTTTTAGCAGGTCCATGCCTTTCATCGACCGTAACACCCGCAATATCAACCAGCCGTCTGAATAAGTCATTGACCGTAGACTCTCTGCCTGTGCCGATATTAAAAATTCCTCCCTCTGCATAGGATAAAGCCAATATATTGGCCCTCACCACATCTCCCACATAGACAAAATCCCGCGTCTGCATCCCGTCGCCATTTATAACAGGCTGCTCTTTTCTCAAGAGCTTCTGGGTGAAGATTGCCACAACCCCTGCCTCTCCATGAGGGTCCTGTCTCGGGCCGTATACATTGGCATATCTTAAGATGGTGGAATTCAGACCATGAGTATTTTTGTAGAAAAAAAGATAGCGCTCAACTGCCAGCTTTGCTATGCCATACGGGCTTAAGGGGTTGGTGGGGTGAGACTCCGTAGCGGGGAATTCTTCCTGCTCACCGTATATTGCCCCGCCGGTAGAGGCAAATATAAAATTCTTTATTCCATATTTAACGCATTGTTGCAGGATATTTAACGAACCTAAGATATTCGCCTGAGCGTCAAATACAGGGTCTGCCGCCGATTTTCTGACATCAATCTGCGCCGCATGATGGTTTACAACATCAAACCTGCCGTCAGCAAATATCTTCCCCATTTCTTCCGCCCCGATGTCAGCCTTATAGAATCTCGCCTTTGGATTTATATTTTCATTTCTACCTGTAGAAAGGTCATCGATGACGCTAACATCATGGCCTTCCTGTAAATATGCATCAACAATATTTGAGCCGATAAATCCGGCGCCGCCGGTTACTAAGATACGCATTTTCACCTCGTGATAAAAGAGTTGTTGTAAGTTAACAGTTGACAGTTAGAACAAGTTGTAAGTTAACTTTGAGCTTTAATCCGTCAACTTTAATCTTTAATCTGTCAACTGTCTTTTTTCAACCTGCTTTTAAAATACTCCACAGTCTTACTCAGTCCTTCATCCAGACTCACCTTTGGTTTCCAATCCAGTTTCTCCTTCGCAAGGGTGATATCGGGCCTCCTCTGCATCGGGTCATCCTGCGGAAGCGGTTTAAATGCAATCTTTGATTCAGCGCCGGTAAACTTCTTTATCATTTTCGCAAACTCAAGTATGGTGTATTCATCCGGATTGCCGAGATTTACAGGGCCTATAAAATCATCCTGATTCATCATCCTTATCATCCCTTCTACCAGATCCGACACATAGCAGAATGAGCGGGTCTGGCTGCCGTCGCCGTAGACAGTAATATCATCGCCCTTCAATGCCTGAACTACGAAATTGCTTACAACCCTTCCGTCGTTAAGCGCCATCCTCGGCCCGTATGTATTAAATATCCTGACGAGCCGTATGTCAACCTTATTCTGCCTGTGATAGTCCATCATGAGGGTTTCAGCAACCCTCTTACCATCATCGTAACAGCTCCGAAGGCCGATGCAGTTCACATTGCCCCAGTAACCTTCTCGCTGCGGGCTCACCTTAGGGTCGCCATAAACCTCAGATGTGGATGCCTGTAAAATCCTTGCCCGAACCCTTTTTGCAAGGCCGAGCATATTGATGGCGCCCATGATGCTTGTCTTTGTCGTTTTGACCGGATTATATTGATAGTGGATTGGCGAGGCAGGACATGCAAGGTTGTAAATCCTGTCAGCTTCCAGGAGGATAGGTTGTATAATGTCATGCCTTATAAGTTCAAACCTGCGGTTGTCCATGAGATGGATGATATTCTCTTTGGCGCCGGTGAAAAAGTTATCCAGACAAAGCACATCATGCCCTTCGTTCAAAAGCCTTTCACAAAGATGCGAGCCTATAAAGCCGGCGCCTCCTGTCACAAGTATACGCATTTTAGAATTCCTCCGATTGGCAATTGAAAATTAAAAACTGGAAATTATACACAGCGACATAAATAGTTGCGCATACAGAGCGTCAGAACAAAGCAGACCAAGGCGCGACGAAGGTGAGGAGTGAGGCGTATTTTTAGCATACGCCGCAACGACGAACCGAGGAGCAACGCAGGTATGCGAAGTCACTGGGCTCTTCATTAAATTTCTCATCTTTTCAAAATTAGGCCTTCTGAACTCATTCCATTCTGTAATAACTGCAAGGGCATCGGCGCCCTTAAGAACCTCGTAGTTGTCCTGAATATATTCAATCCTGTTGCCAAAGACCTTTCTTGCCTCATCCATTGCCTCAGGGTCATGCGCCTTTATCCTTGCGCCTAAATCAAGGAGTCTGTTTATTATTGTTATTGAAGGCGCCTCCCTCATATCATCTGTCCTCGGCTTAAATGATAAGCCCCAGATGCCTATGGTATTTCCTTCCAATGGTTTGTCCTTTGCCCCTTGCCCCTTGCCCCTTGCCCCAAAGTATTTTAGTATCTTATCAACCACAACGCCCTTTTGCCTGCAATTCACCTCTTCTACGGATTTAAGAACTTTCATATCATAACCATGCTCTCCGGCAGTCCTTATAATTGCCTGAACATCTTTTGGGAAGCATGAACCGCCGTATCCCACGCCGGGAAAGAGGAATTCAAACCCTATCCTTGAATCCGTTCCTATGCCGCGTCTTACATTATCTATATCAGCGCCCGCCGCTTCGCAGAGATTGGCAATTTCATTGATAAAAGAGATCTTCGTGGCCAGCAAGGCATTGGCGGCATACTTTGTCATTTCTGCGCTTCTTATATCCATAATCAGTATAGGCTTGCCGGTTCTTACAAATGGCGCATACAATTCCCGCATTATTTCAGCAGCCTTGCTGCTATCAGCCCCGATCACAACCCTATCCGGCTTCATAAAATCATCAAGGGCAGCCCCCTCCTTCAGGAACTCGGGGTTTGAGACAACATCAAATTCATGATTTTTGCTGCGCTTGTTCAGTTCCTCCCGTATTGCCGCCCTGACTTTATCTGCAGTCCCGACAGGGACGGTGCTTTTGCCAGCCATTATCCTGTATCCATCCATCGCCTTCCCGATATCCCTTGCCGCCTCCAGCACATATTTCAAATCCGCAGAACCGTCTTCCCCTGGCGGTGTTCCAACTGCAATAAAACAGACAAGAGAGTTCTTTACAGCGTAAGTGATGTCTGTTGTAAACTGAAGCCTCCCGTCTTTTATATTCCTCTTTACAAGCTCTTCCAGGCCAGGCTCATAAATAGGTATTTCTCCCCTGGTAAGCCTTTGTATTTTTTTTTCATCTATATCCGCACAAATGACATCATTCCCGCTGTCGGCAAAACAGGCTCCTGCGACAAGACCGACATAGCCTGTACCAATGACACTGATATTCACCCCGTTAGACCTCCTTTCAATTCAAAGTGTTTCTCATTAAAAAAAGACGGCATTTCTTACCCCGTAAGAGCTCATGGTCTAACGGGGCTTAATTTCAATTGTGAAAATCAATACAAATATCAAAATAAAAATTTTATTGCAAGAAAATTTAATGGGTTGTCATGTCTCTTTTGAGCTTAACCCTTTCTAACCTTAATAAATGCCTTTTGAGCTTAAGCCCGCCGCCGAATCCCCCAAGGCTGCCGCCCGTTGCTATCACCCTGTGGCAGGGTATGATAATGGGCAATTCATTTGCGCCGCATGCCCCGCCAACCGCCCTGGAGGCCTTTGGCAAGCCTATTCTTTCTGCAACCTGTTTATAGGTCAAAATCCGGCCATACGGAATACCGCGTAAGGCGCGCCAGACCTTTCTTTGGAAATCGGTTCCTTTCATATCTATTTGATATGTAAAGTTCACTGGCTTGCCTGAAAGATATTTTAAAATATCTTTCTTGATGGATTTAAAATAAGCGTCATTTTTAACAATGCCTTTCTCCGCTGATTTCCCTGCCGGCCTGTCTGCCGTCGCAGAGGCAGGCGCAGGCAGGCGGCTCCTGAGTTCCTCGAGGAATTCCTTTTCATTCTTGTGGGTCAGTGATATCTTCCAGATGCCCTTTGCTGTGGCTGCCACATATATTCTGGCGACGGATGTTGGAAATGATGTATAATAAATCACTTGCATATCGCTGCATAAGATTTTTACTGGTTAACAGAAACTAATCTGCTGCCCCGCGGCGGATACCCATGCAAAACCTTTTTCAAAAACTTGCCGGTATATGACGCTTCTATCCCTGCCACCTCTTCTGGCGTCCCTGCGGCGATAATCTTGCCGCCTTCGTCTCCGCCTTCCGGTCCAAGGTCAATGATGTAATCAGCGGTCTTTAGCACATCCAGATTATGCTCAATGATCACGATGGTGTTTCCCGCAGAGCGGAGCTCCTGCAGCACATCCAGCAGCCTCTGTATATCCGCAAAATGAAGCCCTGTGGTCGGCTCGTCAAGGATATAGATGGTTCTGCCTGTTGCCCTTCTGGAAAGTTCTTTTGCGATCTTTATCCTCTGCGCCTCGCCGCCGGAGAGGGTTGTGGCGGACTGGCCGAGTTTTATGTAACCGAGGCCCACATGGTAAAGGGTCTGTAGTTTTTCTTTTACCGGAGGGATGTTCTCAAAAAAGTTCAATGCCTCTGCCACGGTCATATCAAGCACATCGGCAATGCTCCTGCCCTTGTATTTAATATCCACGGTTTCACGGTTGTATCGCTTGCCGCCGCACACCTCGCAGGTTACATAGACATCCGGCAAAAAGTGCATCTCCACCTTGATAAGGCCGTCACCTTCGCAGGTCTCGCACCTTCCCCCTTTTACATTGAAGCTGAACCTGCCCGGTTTGTATCCGCGCATCCGCGCCTCAGGAAGCTGCGAAAATAGATCTCTTATGGGCGTGAACACGCCCGTATAGGTGGCTGGATTTGAACGCGGGGTTCTGCCGATGGGGGACTGGTCGATGTCAATGACCTTGTCAATAAATTCAAGGCCGAGGATGTTGTCAACCTCTCCGGCGCGTTCTTTGGAGTGATACAATCTCTGGGCAAGGGCCTTATACAATGTATCTATAAGCAAAGTGCTTTTGCCTGAGCCGGAGACTCCGGTGACGCAGGTGATAAGTCCGATTGGGATCTTCACCGTCACATTTTTCAGATTATTCGCCTTTGCGCCTTTTACGGTCAAAAATCTTCCGTCCGATTTTCGCCTCTGGGAAGGCACCGGGATTTCCAATTCTCTGCTCAGATATTTTCCGGTCAACGATTCTTTATTGCGGATAATATCATCAGGCGGTCCTGTTGCCACAACCTTTCCGCCGCCGTCGCCCGCGCCCGGCCCCATATCAATCACATAATCTGCGGAGAGGATCGTCTCCTCGTCATGCTCCACCACCAGCACGGTGTTGCCGATGTTCCTGAGCCTTTTGAGCGCATCCAGCAGTCGCTTGTTGTCTCTCTGATGAAGGCCGATGGACGGTTCGTCCAATATATATAAAACACCCACGAGGCTTGAGCCTATCTGGGTTGCAAGCCGTATGCGCTGGCCTTCGCCGCCGGAAAGCGTTGCCGCTGACCGCTCCAGCGTGAGATAATCCAGCCCCACATTGATCAAAAATCCTAACCTCTCCGCTATCTCCTTCAAAACCCTTCTGGCGATCTCGGTTTCAGTCCTGCCTAATTTAAGCCCTTGAAAAAATCCGTGCGCCTCTTTGATGGACATGCGCGCAACATCATCTATGGAGCGGCCTTCAATCTTTACAGAGAGCGCCTCTTTCTTGAGCCGCGAACCGCTGCACACGGGACAGGGCTGGGTATTCATATAGCGCGACAGCTCATCCATTATGTATGACGACTCCGTTTCCTTATAGCGCCTCTCAAGATTTTTCAGAACCCCTTCAAACGGTTTTTTATAGTAGTATCGCCGGTCGCCCTTTTCATAATAAAACTCCACCTCCTCTTCGCCTGAGCCGTAGAGAAGCATATCCTGGACTTTTTTGGGAAGGCCCTTAAAAGGGGTGTAAATATCAAAATTAAAATGCCGGGAAAGGGCGTCAATCATCTGATGAAAATAGATGGAGGATTTCTTTTCCCATGGTGTTATCGCGCCCTCGCGCAGAGAGATCTCCTTGTTCGGCACGACCAGATCAGGGTCAAAATAGAGCTTGCCGCCGAGGCCGTTGCATTCGGGACATGCGCCGTGCGGGCTGTTGAAAGAAAACATGGCAGGCGTCAGCTCAGGATAGCTTATGCCGCAGTCAACACAGGCAAGTTTCTCATTGAAAAGAATTTCTTTTTGGACTAAGGCGACCGTGTTGCCGTCTTTGGACAAAGGAGACTGTATCGCCGTCTTTACGCCAACACGGTTGACTTGCTCCATAGCAACCTCCACCTTCGCTATCCCATCCGACAACTTTGTTGCAACCTCAAAGGAATCGGCAAGCCTCTTTGCAATCCCCTGCTTTATCACCAGCCTGTCAATGACCACATCTATCGTGTGCTTTTTCTTTTTGTCCAGCGAAATCTCTTCGCTCAAATCCCTCATCACTCCGTCAATCTTTACTTTGGTATAGCCGTCTTTTCTGAGCTGCTCCAGTTCCTTTTTATACTCGCCCTTTCTCCCCCGCACCATAGGCGAAGAGAGGATGGTCTTGGTATCCTGCGGAAGCGCCATGACGCGATCTACCATCTGCTGGATGGTTTGAGAGGCGATCTCCTTGCCGCATTTGTAGCAGTGGGGCCTGCCGACCCTGGCAAATAAAAGCCTCAGGTAGTCATAAATCTCAGTAACTGTGCCTACGGTTGAACGGGGATTCTTGCTGGTGGTCTTCTGTTCAATGGATATGGCCGGAGAAAGCCCCTCAATATTTTCAACATCCGGCTTTTCCATCTGCTCAAGAAACTGCCTCGCATACGCAGAAAGGCTCTCCACATACCGCCTCTGCCCCTCTGCGTAAATGGTGTCGAACGCAAGCGAAGACTTGCCAGAGCCGCTCACGCCCGTGATGACTACAAGTTTGTCCCGCGGAATCTCCAGGTCAATATTTTTCAGATTATGCTCTTTTGCGCCTTTGATGATTATTTTGTCCATAGTTTTATGCCGTAGATGAATGGAATGGAAAATTGTAAACCTTTCCCGCAATGGACGCAAGGTTTTTTCTGAGAATGGAATAACCTCTCATGCCAAGGATAACAGGGTATTTAAAGAAACCGCCTTCAAAACCTATACCCCAATCCAACCGGCTCTTTTGCCTACATATTTTTCAACACGGTGATGCCGGTATCTAAGTGAAGGCCGGTATATTTTTCAAAGACCAATTTTGCGCTTGCGGCAGTCTTTATGCCCTTTTCTTTCAACGGCGTGTCTGAAATGAGCATGAGCGCGCCTATGGGCACATACTTTGCAAAGCCTACTGTAAAAAGCATGGCGCATTCCATGTCTATTGCCTGAGCCCTTTCTTGGGTCAGTTTAATTAAGGTCATATCGTTCATTAAAATAAATCACAAGACAGCTGGAATTTAGGGTTTTCGCAGTCGGCCTCTTTGTTTCATCTGGAGTTCCTTTAGATTCCAAAGCGCCCCTTCATCCTCAGGTTTTAATCTCAAAACATTCTGGAACTCTTGCATGGCCAAGGCATAATTTCCCAATCGTTCGTAACATAAACCAATGTTATAATGACTGTCAGCAGCAGATGCGACATCAACTTTCAGAAGTTCAATGAACGTTTTTATTGCTTCATCACAAATGCCCGCAAGAAAGTAACTCTCAGCCAATTTATTGAGAGATTGAATGAGGAGCCTGGGTTGCGCAAAATTAACTTCCCTCAAATAAATACCGATATCTATTGTTTTTTTAAACTCTTTTATGGCATCGGTAAAATTCCCCATTTTAAAATATGCAAGGGCGAGATTATAATGAGTCTCTTCAAACGA
>JACQEJ010000089.1 GCA_016200645.1 Deltaproteobacteria bacterium
CTTTTTTCAAGGTGTATCCTGAATATATCCTCTCTTTCCTCAACGCTCGGCAGGTCAACAAAAAACACCTCGTCATATCTTCCCTTTCTCCATAATTCAGGCGGGAGGTTTTTTGGCTCATTGGCTGTGGCTATGACAAACACAGGTTTTTCCTTTTCCTGAAGCCATGTGACGAATGTGCCGAATACGCGGAGCTGCGTCCCGGAATCACCCTGAAAGCCGGTTACGCCGCCAAATGCCTTGTCTATCTCATCTATCCAGAGTATGCACGGGCTTACAGCCTCAGCCAATTGGATGCATTTTCTTATGCTCTTTTCCGATTCTCCGACAGTTGAGCCGAATATCCTGCCTACATCCAATCTGAGAAGAGGCAGGTTCCATATCCCTGCAAGCGCCTTGCAGCAGAGGCTTTTGCCTGAGCCAGGCACGCCGATGAGAAGCAGTCCTTTTGGCACATCCAGGCCAAGTGTCTCAACCTTCTCTTTGCTCAGGCGGAAGACATGCTCTCTTTCTATAAACCATTTTTTAATTTCATCCAGTCCGCCTATATGTTCAATAGTTTCTTTGTGCGGATAATAATCAAGGGTTTTTTGTTTCTTGATAATCTGCTGTTTTTCATCCTGTATGTATGAAATGCACCCCTCGTTCAGAATGCCGTTGTTCAGGCTTATGGCCTTTCGGACAACGCGTTTTATATTGTCAAGGGATAGTCCCTGAAGCGATTTATATAATATGGAGCGTGTGGATGAATGCCATTTTTCCGGAATCAGGCGGCCGTAAGTCCTGGAGACGAGTTCCTCAATCTCATAGTAATCAGGAAGGGAAAGCTCCAGAATAACGACATCTTCTTCCAGTTCAGGCGGTATGTCGCTAAGCGTCGGGGAGAGGATGCAGATTGTATTAAGAGAATTACGTTCTTCTGCAATGGCCGGAAAATCCCTGAATTTCCTAAGAAACTCATGCGAGCTGAAATAACCTGTTATATCCTTAAGCAGAAACAGATTGTTCACATCTTCGGTTTTCAATATCTTTTCTTCTATGACGGATAATATTTTTTCCCTGCCCATCGGCTCTCTTTTCTTTTTCTCGCCGCCGTAAAGCCCTCTGGACACAGACCACGACCAGAACTGAAAACCCATGGACTCGCACAGATTTTCCACAATCCTCTCCACCCGGCGCTCTTCAAACGACACGAGCCATAGTATCGGGTATCTGGCCTCTATGTGGATTTTTATCTCATTTTCAAAGTCTTTTGTATTCACCCGGTTAGACCTCCCACTTGCCCCATTAAACCTAACCCTTGAAATCTCCTTTTATGACAGCGCAAGAGGCATTGTTCATAAGGTCTAACGGGGTTCATAATCCTTTTTTTAGTATAGTATTA
>JACQEJ010000087.1 GCA_016200645.1 Deltaproteobacteria bacterium
AGGCAAAAGGAAGGCTATAGGCTATGGGCGATGGGCTATGGGCTATTGCCTATCGCCTATTGCCTATTGCCTGCTTTTGCTTATTGCCGGCTGCACGGCGCCTCTGACCATAACCTATGATGCAAGACTTGGAGCGCCGGCTATCTCTCTCAAAGAACCTCTCAAGGTTTCTATTATTCCTTATAAAGATGAAAGGAAAACGGTCAATCGTAAAAAACTGGGCGATATAGCCTCGCCTGTCATGGGAATAGACTCTGCTGAACTTATTCTGGAAAAGGAGCCGGCAGACATACTAACCAGCGCATTCAAGGAACAGCTCACCCTCGCGGGCTTTAAAGTTAATGTTGCAGAGAGCATTACTCAAGCGCAAGAGGCAGACCTTTTGTTAGAAGGCTCGGTAAAGGTATTTAAATTGGATATTGCGGCAAAAGATGCGATTGAGATAGAAATAGAAACAAAGGCAACAGATGTCAAAACAGGCAATATCTTATGGTCAGGCAGTATTGTTGAAAGAAATGAAAGGTTTGCAGGGGTAATGGGCAATACAAGAGAGACCATTAACAAATATGTTTCGTCCTCCATTGCCAAAGTTGTAAAAGAGACCTTGACCAATGTAGCTTCTGCTGTAGAAAAGGCAAGGCCGCATTCTGTAGAACCTGTTAAAGAAGAGATGATTTTGGGCAATGAAGGCAGGCTGGCGCTTTCTACGGCGCCTCCCCAAGCTCAGGTTTATATAGACGATGTTTATTACGGCCTTACTCCCATCGCCATTGATCTTGCGCCTGGAATTTATAGGGTAAATTTTAAGCTGGCCGGTTTTAAAAGCGCTGCGCAGAAGATAGCCGTAAGGAAAGGCCGCGTAACGGAATTTGCTGTAATATTGGAAAAAGAGTGAAAAAAATGGCGGAAGGAGGCGGGAGTCGAACCCACCCATCCCGCTTGAGCGGGACAGCGCAGTTTTGAAGACCGGCAGGGCCACCGGGCCATATCCCCTTCCAACTACAGAGGCGAACACAAGGTTCGCCTCTACAAAAAAAATCAGGCATTGCAACGAACAGCTTTTTACCAATCCGTCGGCCCTGTGAGGCCTATCACTACTCAGACTGCCGTCCCTTCTCGGGCCGCAATCCTTTCGGTATCGCCCATCAGGACACCCCTTAGGTGGTTTAACGCACCCTGCGGATAGGGCTTACGCACGCACGCGTTAGTTCGTGCAACACCTGAATTTTTATTTCCTCTTCTACTTTAATTATACCACAATCCTGTTTTTCTGCAATACCGTTCACAACTTTGGTAATATCAATCCTTATCGGTCTGTTGCCCAAACGCATTTTTCGCTGTTCTGAATATATTTAGCAGCAAAGATACGTCTCTCTAAATCCTGTTTGTCCAAATTCATTGTTCCATTGCTGAATTCTTTGTATGCAGGGTTTTATTGAGTTTAAACCCTG
>JACQEJ010000088.1 GCA_016200645.1 Deltaproteobacteria bacterium
ATTATATCCATCCACTGGATAAAAAATGTTGGAAAAACGCCAAGGCCGAGACATGCAACAGCAGGAAGCATCATGCCGATGCGCATGAACCAATCAACTTCTACAACCCCCTTAGTCCCCCTTAACAAAGGGGGATTTAGGGGGTTGTGTCCGCGCCAGCGGCCCAGAAATGTCACGCCGTACGCCTTGACAAAGCAGGCAGCAGCCAATGCAGCAGCTAAGGCAAGGAGCGCTGCGCCGAGCGGTATAAGCAGATTTAATAATGGATTCGGCAGGCTGGGGGTAAGCAAAAACGCCTGAAATGTAAGCCATTCAGACACAAAGCCGTTAAATGGCGGAAGGGCTGAAATAGAGATGCAGCCTATGAGAAAAAGTGATGCAGTCCACGGCATCTTGTGGATAAGCCCTCCCATCTCTTCCATATTGCGCTCTTTTGTTGCATGAAGAATTGCCCCTGCGCCCATAAAGAGAAGCCCCTTGAACATTGCGTGATTCAAGGTGTGATAAAGCCCGGCTATTAAGGCAAGGGCTGCAAGGACAGGCAGCTTAAACGAAGTAAATATCATGGCAAGGCCAATACCGATAAGGATTATTCCTATATTTTCTACTGAGTGATAAGCGAGGAGTCGTTTTAAATCATGCTGCATAAGGGCATACAGAACACCCATGACGGCAGAGATAAGGCCGAGTATCAATACGATCGCGCCCCACCACCAGGGAAAGATTTTAATGAGGTCAAAGGTCACACGGACAATGCCATAGATGGCTGTCTTGAGCATAACCCCGCTCATAAGCGCGGAGACATTGGAAGGCGCCACAGGATGGGCTTCAGGCAGCCAGACATGCAGAGGTATAATGCCTGCCTTTGCGGCAAATCCGAAGAATGCCAGCAAAAAGGCGAGGCTCGCCCATCCTGCCGGAAATTGGGTTGCGCGCATGGCGTCAAAGGTGTAACCGTTGAAACTCTCAAAGCCCGATGCAAGACCGGCCATAACGCCGAACGACAAGAGTATGGCAATGGCGCCGATGTGGGCGACCACCAGATATAAAAAGGCGGCCTTTCTGTTCTCTGCATGTTCATCCTCAAACATCACCAGGAAATATGATGATGCCGCCATGATTTCCCATGAGACGAGAAAGAAAAAGGCGTCATCCGCCAGAACAACCAGAAACATGCCGGCCATAAAAAGGGAGTAAAATATGACAAGGGATGTTACCGAGCGTTTGCCCAAAAATCCCTTTACATAACCGAGAGAATAGATTGCCACGAAAAAACCGAGCAGGCCGATTGTCGCAAGAAAAAACCCGGAGAGCGGGTCAAGCCTGAGATGAAAAGGGAGATTGGGCAAACCTATGGGCAGTATGAGCTTGCAGGTAAGATTGTTTCCGACAACCCACGCGCCGGCTGCAGCTTCTACAAGACACGCAATTGCTGCAAGCGAAAAAACGATATGGATTAAAAACCTCTGGCTGCGGATAAATAAAGGCGCTATAAGCGCCGCAAACAAAAGTAAAAGAAGCGATAACGATGTAAGGATAATTGGTGAAAATTCCATTTTTTATCTTATGTCCATTTGTGCTGCATAATAAAACATGGATGGGCGGAGCCGAGCCCCGATTAAAGTGTTCGGGGGCAGGTTCAGGACGCCCATCCGATACCGTTACTTCTTCTTTTTTTTTGCCGGCGCTTCTTTTTTTGCCTTTGGAGCCTCTTTTTTCTTTGTCAGCTCATCCACCTTAGCGCTCAGCTCCGATACCTTTGACTCCAGCTCGGCCTTCTTTGCGGTAAGCTCCTTTACCTGCGATTCCAGCGCTGTCTTTTCAGCAGTAATTGATTCAACCTGCTTCTTGAGGTCAGCATTTTCCTGCTGAAGCTTCTGCGATTCGCAGCCGGATAAAAACGGAGTTGCAAGGAGAGCCAGCACCAACAAAGGTCTGATAAATTTTTTCATCTGTTCCACCTCCTTTCTTTTGTATTTATACAGAGCGTCATAACTTCACATACCTTCGTCGCGCCTCGGTCTGCTTTGTTCTGACGCTCTGTATGCCTATTTACCCCCACACCAAAATTTTTGGTGCGGGGGTTTACTTATGACGCTGTGTATATTATGCAGGGATA
>JACQEJ010000090.1 GCA_016200645.1 Deltaproteobacteria bacterium
ATATATCAAATATATTGCATTTGTCATTGTCTCCTGCTTCCTTGTCTGGTTTACGCCGCACACACTGATTATGACGCCAGGTGAATTAAAGGCGCTGGGAGGGCCGTATCATAAATATCTCGGCCCATTGGGCATCATGCCTGCAAAGAATACAGCAGTCAACATCATGCTGATATTCACATTCTTAAGCTTTCTCTTGTATCGCCGGTGCAATAAGATTGCCACAGTTTCGTGGGCGCCTATAGGCAATGCCATACAGATAGCTATATTTGTTGCAGCCATAATCAACATTGCCAGCCTGGGCATTTACTACGGTTATTTTACCAATACCGTATATAAAGTTGCCTCTTCTGTTCCGCAGGTTGCATCAACCCTTTTTGTCATTATATCCTGTATTATCATAGATGTGTTTATGTTCAAGGGCGCGAAAGAGGTAGCGCCGCTTCAATGGGGAAAGATGCCGGACAGAAGCCAGTATGCCCTGTTCCTTCTCGCAGTATCATTCACATGGCTTATGGGGCTTATGGGTTTTATCCGTTCATCCATAAGACAGCACTGGCATGTCTATACAATATTCAGGGATAATTCTCCCGATGCCTTTACCCCGACCATCGGGTATGCAACCAAGGTTGTGTCTATTGGTGTTGTCATATTCATGACCATTGTCATATTTATATTCTGGCTGGCCCAGCTAAGCGCTAAAAAGAGCGGCGCAAAAGAGGCGCATCACTAAAAAACGAGTCATAGAGTCAAAGAGTCAAAGTTTTTACTCTGACTCTCTGACACTTTGATACTCTGACTCTATTAACGGGGGTTTTAAATGAAAACCTTTTTGAAGGTAGTAATATTCAGTCTGGCAGTGATAATCTTTTATGCCTTCTACGCGAATAAGATGATTCCGCAGGTTAAACCTGCGCCTCCACCAGTAGAGGCAAAGTTGGATATGGGCAGTCTGACTATGGAGCAGTTTATTCAGATGGGAGAGACTATATTCCACGGGAAAGGCACATGCGAGTTGTGTCACAATCCTGTTGGCGGACGGGCTCCTCTGTTAGATCAGGTCGGCAAGAGAGCCGAAGAAAGACTGAAAGATCCACGCTATAAAGGCAAGGCAAAAACAGGGGAAGAATACATTAGAGAATCAATGGTTGAGCCGTCTGCCTTTGTTGTTGCCGGTTTTGGTGTGACAGGAACAAATGACACCCAGAGCCCCATGCCGGTTGTTACTTCAGGGGCTATTGGTCTTAAGGACTTTGAAGTTGACGCGGTGATAGCCTATCTTCAGCAAAAGGCGGGCGTTCCTGTAACAGTGCAATTGCCAAAAGAAGCTCCGTCAGCAGCAAAAGAAGAGGCTCATGCAGCAGCCCCTGCCAAAACTGCAGAGGAGGTTGTCGCAAAATACGGCTGCGGCGCCTGCCATAAAGTAGCAGGCCAGCAAGGCGCGCTTGGCCCTGACCTTACAAAAATCGGGGCGAAAAGAAACAAGGATTATCTGAGAAGCAAAATTCTTGACCCAAAGGCTACCCCTGTGCCAGGTTTTCCTTCAGGTATGATGCCGCAGGATTTTGGGGCTAAGATGACCGCAGGAGAGCTTGAAATGTTGGTTAATTATTTGGCCAAATCAAAATAAAATCAGGCTGAGGCTGAGGTTAAGGGGAAGGGGAGACTAAAAGGTTTTCCTCGACCTTAGCCTTAACCTTAACCTGAATTTCTATTAAGAGAGGTATAAGATGAAGATACCCAGACTTTTGCTTTTTGTAATCCTTGTAGCCCTGAGCTACTTTATATTTAAGGCGCCTGGGATTTTTCTCAAACAGCCCATACCATCCAGCCTTATCGTAATGTATATGTTCTTTGCTGTGGTGACAATCCTCCTCTGGATGACATCCACAGAAGAGGGGATGCAGGGGCTTATAGGCCCGATAAAAAGAATGATTGAGGACCCCGGCAAAAAGACATTAAGGAATATTATATTTGTTATTGTTCCGATTGTGGCTGCTGGGATAACCTATATGCAGCTAAGACCTACCTACGAGGCGCCTGTGGAACTCCGGTCTATCCACCCTGCTCCGCCGTCAACTATTAAGGTCTTCGGCAAGACATTTAATCTGATGACCCTTGAGAATCCTTATAGAAAACTGGAAAAGGAAGATCCACAAAAATTTGCCCAATTAGTTAAAGAGGGCGGTGAGGTCTATTTTAAAAATTGTTTCTATTGTCATGGCGACAAGCTGGATGGCAGAGGCCATTACGCGCATGGTTTTAATCCTTTGCCTGCGAATTTCACAGATATAGGAACCATTGCTCAGCTTCAGGAATCGTTCCTCTTCTGGAGGATTTCAACAGGAGGGCCAGGGCTGCCCAAAGAGGGCGCTCCATGGATATCAGCAATGCCTGTATGGGAAAACTTTATTACCGAAGATGAGGTCTGGAAGGTGATACTCTTCCTGTATAATTACACAGGTTATGTGCCGAGGTCGTGGGCGAAATAGATTTCAGATTTACGATTTAAGATTTGAGATTTAAGGTTTTTAAATCGTAATTCGTAAATCGTAATTCGTAAATCATAAAAGGATGGTCAAAAGCCTATGAAAAAGAAGCTCCTATTACCAGTTGTGTTAAGTCTTATAATCTCAGCGCAGGCAATTGCAGCCCAGGGCAATAAAGAAAACGGGAAGATAATATATGACAAAAAATGCTGGTGGTGCCATGGTGAAAAAGGCGCTGGGGACGGCCCGGCAGCCAAGTTCTTAAATCCTCCGCCAAGGGATTTTACCGCTGGCTGGTATAAATTCAAGACAACGCCCTTTGACGAAATAACCCCGGCGGATGAAGATATATTCAGGATGATAAGCGGCGGCATGAATCATATCTCTCTATGGAAAGGGATGTCAGGCACATCAATGCCTAACTGGGATGATGTGCTTAAGGAGCAGGACAGATGGGACCTTGTTGCCTATATAAAATCCCTTAGCGGTCTTGAACAGCCTCAAAAGCCGCCGATTAGCTACAGCGGCCAGATAAAGTCATCTAAAGAAAGTATTGAAAAGGGGAGAGAGATTTTCAAAAAGATGTGCGTGGAATGTCACGGCGAGGAAGGCAAAGGCGACGGCACAAAGAAATTAAAGGACGATCTTGGCTTCAGGACATGGCCGAGAAATCTTACCAAGCCGTGGACTTTCAAAGTAAATAACGACCCGAAAGAAATATACACCCGTATCAGCAACGGCATTCCAGGCACACAGATGCCGTCTTTTGCTGACCCATCCAGCAAAAAGACCCTTTCAGAGGAAGAGAGATGGCATGTGGCAAATTATGTGGCATCCATTGCGGATGACATAAAGAGGCCGAAGGATGACACTGTTCTCAAGGTGATAAGGCTTGAAGGGGACTTGCCTTCCAAGATTGACGACCCCAAATGGGCAGAGGCGCAGCCAACAAGCTTCTATTTTATTCCCCAGATAATTGCAAAGGAGAGATTTTTTACCCCTACCATGGACAGCATCACAGCCAGGGCATTTTATAATGACAAAGAGATAGCGATACTCCTTGAATGGGACGACAGGACGAAGAGCATCCCTGGTGATGAAAAGGCAAAAGAACTTGCCGAGGGAGATGTGCTTGAAGACAGCGTGGCTGTTCAGTTCCCTGTAATCATTCCTGAAGAGATGGAGAAACCCTATTTTGGCATGGGTGATAGCGCCAAACCCGTCAATATCTGGCAGTGGAAGAGCGGCACAACCAGCGCGCCTGAAACCATGAAGCTTATGAATGCAAACGGCTTCCAGAAGATTGAGCAGAGAGATGCTGCAAAGGCAGGATTGAAGGCAATTGGCGTCTATAATAACGGCACATGGCGGGTTGTTATGAAAAGGCCGCTTGCTACAGAAGAAAAGGATAAGGATGTTCAATTTGCAGAAGGCAAGTATACGCCGATTGCATTTGCCGCATGGGATGGAAGCAACGGAGAGTCAGGCTCAAAGCATGTGATGACAACATGGTATTGGCTGCTCTTAAAACCTGCCACGCCAAAGTCTACTTATATAATCCCTATTATCGTTGCGTTGTTGGTTTTTGGCGGCGAGCTTTTATTGGTAAGGAAGTCTAAAAAGTAGAAACAGGGCTTTAGCCCTGTAGAAACTGCAACAGAAGCGGTTTATTTCTATGGGAGGCGCTGTATGAAACGTTCCGAGTTTATGGTTGGCCGCGAGGATTTTAAAAAACTTACGGCAGCCCAGCTTATGGAAACAGATGTTAAGACATTTTCCCATGATGCAACATGGGAAGAGATGGCAGAGGCCATGACAAAGGGCGGTTTTGGAAGCGTTCCCATTGTCGATGCCAACCGTAAACTTCTGGGAATTGTATCAGAGCAGGACCTCCTGTTTCCTCTCATGGAAGGGAAAGACCTGTCAAAGACAACAGCGGGGGATATTATGACCAAAAACCCCGTTACCGTTGCCAAAGATGCAAAGGCAGGGGATATTATAAATCTTCTCGCAACATATCATCTCATAAGGGTTCCGGTTATTAAAGGCGATAAACTTGCAGGGATTGTAGCAAGAAGGGATATGCTTTTTGGCTACTTGATGGCAACAGCAAAACCGCCCCGCTGGTTATAAGTCCAATTATTATATTTTCCTCAGGGAACAGTGTCCGGCTGCTTATTATCCCCATTGCTCAAGGAAAATAAATTCCCCTTTTTTTGCTCCTTTCCCACTCTAAATCCCGAAAGCACAATTTTTTCTTGACTTTATTGAACCGCAGGAGTAAAAAAGTATATATGGAAGAAAGGGTCATAAATATCCTATTAGACATTAAGGCTGACATCGGCGATCTTAAAAAGGGGCAGTTTGAACTTAAAAAGGATGTGGCTGATATTAAGGGGCGGGTCGGCAATTTGGAAATAGCTGTCACTGATATTAAGGAGCGGGTTGGCAATTTAGAAACCGATGTGACCGAACTCAAAACAGATATGGCCGAGGTCAAATCAACAGTCAATGCCTTGGCAGACGCATTGCTGGAAACACCAAGAGAGGTAAAGCAAATTAAGGCAAAGGGGTAACATGCTTATGGCGCTTGCTTTGCACAGACATAACCGCTCTTATATAAATCTTTCTGCGAATAGAATTGAAAAAGGCAGACCAAATGGTCTGCCTTTTTTATTTTCAAGGCCGATGCCTTGCCAGCTCTGGATTTATTGGTGCATCATCATTTTTCTTATTTTACCGCCAAATGCCTACCCCCAACCTCAAGAATCCCAGAGGGGCATAGAAATAAAGGAGACTGCCCAGCCGCCCGATATAACTATCAAAGGCGATTACTGGGCGCTCATCATCGGCATCAATAAATACCCTAACCTTCCGGCCAAGTGGCAGCTTGAGGGAGCAGTGCCGGATGCAAGAGCAGTAAAAGATATGCTTATAAAGAAATATGGTTTTGCAGAGGAAAGGGTTGTTTTTATATCTGACGAACAGGCAACAAGGAAGGGAATAATAACATGGCTTCGTGAGTTGTCAAAAAGCATAAAGGAACAGGACAACCTTTTCATATATTATGCCGGCCATGGGGTTTATGAGTCCGAAAGCGAAAGCGGGTGGTGGATACCATCCAATGCCGAATTAGAGGATACTTCCAGCTATATAAGCAATGCAGAAATTCGGGATGCCATTCGCACAATCAAGGCGAAACATATATTAACAGTAGCTGATTCGTGTTTCAGCAAGTCCCTCCTTGGGGGCGCCACAAGGAGTCTGGGAGAGCAGTCTATAAAACAGGTTTACCAGGACAAGTCGCGTCAGGTTATAACCTCTGGAGGACTTAAGCCGGTTTTAGACAAAGGCGAGGGCGGTCACAGCGTATTTGCCAATTCCCTTTTAAGGCTTTTGGACAGTAACCAGGATAAGTATTTAACATCCTCGGAGATATTTCCCAAATTGAGGGACTCTGTTTCAAATGCGACCTCTGGCGATCAAGTGCCGGTAAGCGGGGTAATAACAGGCGTTGGGGATGAGAATGGCGATTTTATATTCATCAATAATAAACTCGCGAAGGCAGTAGAACCTGCGGCAACTGAAACATTAAAAACCAAGGAGGATGAGATTAAATTTCAGGAACAGCAAAGGAGGTTGGAGGAAGAAACGAAGAAAAAGTTAGAAGAGGTCAAGCGTGAAATGGAGAAAATGAAGCTCGAGGCTGAACGCGCCATTCAGGAAGAGAGGGAGAAGCTTGAGCAGGAAAGGATTGCAAGGGATAGAGAGCAGAAACGGTTAGAGGATGAGCGCAAGAGGTTGGAGGAGGAGAGGAAGAAGAAGGAGAAAAGATGGAATGCCCCTCCGGTTGCGCCCGCCTTTTAAAAGAGAGGGGGTGATAAAATCACATAAAGCAGGGATGCCAGAGATTTAAAATTTATAAAAATAAAAAGGAGGCTATTTTATGAAAAAGATGAGTATTATCGTTGCGGCGCTGTGCGCCATGTTTTTTGCAAATGTAACAAGTTCATCTTTTGCAGAGGAAGAGAAAGGGAGCGGCGTAAGTTTTAGCGTAGGATATAAGGCATGGCTTAACACATGGCTGACAAGCTATACAAAGAATGTTTCACAAAGCGGGGCCAACATAACAACCATAACATCCGACGGGGTAGTTGCCTCCATACCCACAATAAGCCTTAAGATTGAGAACTTTTTTATATCCGGCAGCTACTTCCTAAGCACCGCGTATAACTTTCCTGCCTATACAGAGACTATTCAAAATGTAAGTGGAGCCCCTTCCACTTCCACCGCTTATACCCTAAAGACTGAGGCAAGCGCTAAACGCAATGAGCTTGACCTCAATATAGGTTATTACTTCCATCCTGCTGTAGCTGTTACTGTAGGATACAAACAGGTCGGTCAGGAGTATACTACCAAAGCAAGCGGCACAGGTCTTGTAACTACAACAAGCCAGTCTACAACCACATACACCGGCCCAACAATAGGCATTATGGGAATAGCGCCAATCGGAGGAGGTTTTATGGTATATGGAAACGGCGCATACGGAATAATGAAGGCCAAATATACTGGCTCAAGCGATCAAGACAATGCCTCTTACGGGTCAAGCGAATTAGGGTTTATGTACAGGCCAGCGGACTGGATTATGTTTAATCTGGGATATAAGTATCAATATATCAATACCGATGTTACTACAAACAATCCATCTTATTCCGGCTATAACAAGCTTGCGCCTGATGTAACGCAGGGATATATACTGGGCGCAAATCTGATATTCTGATAATTTAGTCGTAAGACCAATCTTTTAACACTGTCATAAGCCTGCCGTAAGCCCTGCCTTGTAGGCAGGGTTGAGGCGGGCGGTCGTAAGACCGATCTTTTAACATGGAGATTAAAGTTTTGTCTTCCTATGCAGTCAATAAGCCCCGCCCTGCGGGCGGGGTTCTTCACTTGTAATTCCCTGTAGCTTGTTACAGGATTCCTTGTGTTTTCCTCCTCCTTTTTTTCTTTGGCATATCGTTCTACACCTCTTTTAACCATAGGCAATAGGCTATGGGCAATAGGCGATTGACCATTGACCAATGACCATTTTGACGCTCCACAATTCTTAGAAGCGTATGCAAATCGCCGCGGCAATTGACTGTCGGCATGCTTTGTTATAAAGTATTTGAAATAATTTTTAAAGTAGTATACCTTATATGCATTCTCAAATTTGTTCTTGCTCGGTGAGGCGGAGGATTTATGAAGTTCCAGGGTTCTATGACAGCAATTGTAACGCCGTTCAAAAACGACAGGGTGGATGAAAAGGCATTTAAAGGGCTCATTGAATTTCAGATAAAAAACGGCGCTGATGCTATTGTGCCGTGCGGCACAACAGGGGAATCAGCAACGCTTTCTTATGAAGAACATGAAAGGGTTGTTGAGCTTGCGATAGAAGCAGTCAACGGAAGAATCCCTGTCATTGCCGGCGCTGGTTCAAACTCCACTCAGGAAACTATTATGCTTACAAGGCATGCGGAAAAGGCAGGGGCAGATGCGGCCCTTCTGATTACGCCTTATTACAATAAGCCGACTCAGGAAGGGCTTTATCAGCACTATAAAGCAATTGCAGAGGCGGTGGATATTCCGATTATCCTCTACAATGTTCCGTCAAGGACAGGTGTGAACATGCTTCCTGAGACCGTTGCCCGGTTGTCTGAGATTAAGAATATTATCGGCATAAAAGAGGCGACAGGAAATCTCCAGCAGGTAAGCGACACCATTGAATTTGCCGGAAAGGGCTTTGTAATCCTTTCGGGCGATGATTTTACAACTCTGCCGATTTTGAGCATTGGCGGCCACGGCGTCATATCGGTTACATCCAACATCGCGCCGAAAGAGGTGAGCCAAATGTGCAAGGCATTTTTTGATGGAAATATTGATAAAGCAAAAAAATTGCATTACAAACTCCAGTCCTTGCACAGGGCCATGTTCATAGAGACGAATCCGATGCCGGTCAAGACCGCCCTTGCCATGATGGGAAAGATAGCGGAAGAATTCAGGCTGCCATTGGTGAAGATGGGAGAGGCGAACAGAAAAAAATTTGAAAAGACGCTGAAAGATAATGGAGTGATATGAAAGCCCTTCTTGAAAATGCGAAATACGCGGTCATTCTTGCGGTTATATCCTCGCTGGCTGCGTCCGTGTCCATATTCGTCTGGTCGTCGGTAAAGATGCTGCTGGCCATACTGCACATGTTCTCCGGCCTCTTCTCATCGGAGGCCACAGGCATGGCCGCGCATATGGTGGCGATCCTTGATTCGTTTATTCTCGCGGTTATTCTTTACATATTCGCCATCGCGTTGTATGAACTTTTCATCGGGGACCTGAATCTTCCCGATTGGCTGGTAATCAAGGATCTGGACGACCTCAAGAAAAAACTCTCCAGCGTCATCGCCCTGATGCTTGCGGTAACCTTTCTGGAGCATCTTGCGGAATGGAACGACCCGCAGGGGACTTTGATGTTCGCCATAGCAATAGCCGCCGTTATATTTGCGCTGGTCTTTTATATGAAGATGAAGGAGAAAAAGGAGTAGATATGCTCAAGATAGTCGTTACCGGCGCGGCAGGCAGGATGGGCAGAAATATTATAAATGTTATAAGAGAAACTGCGGAAACAGAGCTTGCCGGCGCAGTGGAAAGGTCTGGCCATCCTGATATTGGCAAGGACATCGGAGAAGTTTCAGGTTCCGGGAAAATAGACATTAAATTAACTGATAATTTCGAAAAGGTAATAAAGAAGGCTGATTGTGTTATAGATTTCACCCTTCCCGAAGCAACCATGCACCATCTGGAGATTGCGCTTAAAAGTAAAATGGCTATGATTATCGGCACAACAGGTTTTTCCCATCAGCAGAGGGAGAGGCTCAAAGAGGCTGGGAAAGAAATGCGGATTGTCGCGGCGCCGAATATGAGCGTGGGGGTGAATCTCCTGCTCAAAGTTGTTTCTGACATGGCAAAGGTTTTGGGTAAAGATTATGATGTTGAGATAATCGAGGCTCACCACAGGTTGAAGAAAGACGCCCCTTCAGGCACTGCGATGAGGTTTGCTGAGGTGCTTGCCCACAGCCTCAATAGAGATTTGGATAAGACGGCGGTTTATGAAAGGCACGGCATTATCGGCGAGAGAAAACCGGAAGAGATAGGAATCCAGACCATACGGGCAGGCGATATTGTGGGCGACCATACCATAATCTTTGGCGGCTTGGGCGAGAGGCTGGAGGTAACCCACCGCGCCCACTCAAGAGATACCTTTGCGCGAGGCGCTGTTAAGGCCGCCCTGTGGGTTGTAAAACAACCGAAAGGTTTGTATGATATGCAGGATGTGTTGGGACTAAAATGAATGCAGTTTTTAAACTGTAATGGAGGTGTTGAGATGTTAGCGAGAAAACTTAAGAGGGAGATAGAAACACTACCAGTTGAGGTTTTGCAAGAGGTGGAAGATTTTATTAAAGTAGTAATGGTTAAAAAAGGAAAGAAAACGGAAACCTCTAATGTTTTTGATATTATATTAAACTCTGCAACAGATGTTGGTATTACTGACTGGGCACGCAACCATGACCACTATCTTTATGGCATAGAGAAGCGGCGATGAAACGAAAAATCTTTGTGGATACAAGTTATGTATTAGCTCTTTTTAATGCTTCTGATGAGTTCCATTTTAAAGCAAAGGAGTTGAAATATCTAACCTCACGACCCAATACGGTCGTAACCACTTAGAACAAGTTAGAACAAGTTAAAACAAGTTAAGACAACGGACAACTTGTTTTAACTGACAACTTGTTCTAACTGACAACTTATTCTAAAGGAGATGATATGAAAAAGAGTTTGATTGTGCTTTTGCTTGTGATTTTTGCTCAGGCTGCTCCGGGTTTGGCTGCTGAGAATGCCTTTGCATTTCAGGGGGCCGGATGCGGTCAGGATTGCGCAAGTTGCCATACCCTGTCAAAAGATGAGGCAAAAAAACTCATCAAGGCTGATGTGTTTAAGGCAGAGATAGGGAATATCAAGATGTCGCCGATAAAAGGGCTGTGGGAAATAGAAGGCACAACAAAGGAAGGAAAGATATTTATCGTATATGTAGATTTTGCCAAAAAATATCTTGTAGAGGGGAGATTTACCCCTCTTGAGCAGCTGGGAAAGCCTCCTGAGATGAAAAAAGTTGACCTTGCCGGAATTCCTCTTGCCGATGCCATTGTTATGGGCAACCCGATGGCAAAGACAAGGATAATAGTTTTTGATGACCCTGACTGTCCCTTCTGTAAAAGGCTTCATGAAGAGATAAAGAAACTTCTGAACGAGAGGAAAGACATTGCATTTTACATAAAGCTTTATCCGCTGGATATTCACCCGGATGCCTATGAGAAAAGCAAGGCAATCGTCTGTAAAAAATCCGTTCAGCTCCTTGACGATGCCTTTGCAGGGAAGAAACTCCCGAAACCCGATTGCAAGGCGAGAGAGGTGGATGAAAATATAAAACTTGGCAAGTCTCTGGGCATTACGGGAACGCCGACCCTGATATTCCCCGACGGCAGGATGCTCCCCGGATTTGTTGACGGGCCGACTCTGTTAAAGATGCTGGGTATTAAATAATGTAATGATAAAATTCGGTTCTTTCGTAAAAAAGTTGATTTTACTTAAAAAAACTCATTGGGAGAGGCATGCCCCCACACCAAAGATTTTGGTGTGGGGGCATGCCTCTTTGAGACAGTTTTTCAACTAAACCCCCACACCAAAATGTTTCTCTTTGGTGTGGGGGTAAAATACGAAAGAACCTAAAA
>JACQEJ010000102.1 GCA_016200645.1 Deltaproteobacteria bacterium
AATTTGTAAGTAAAGATTTTTAAATTTAGAATTTGCAATTTTCAATTTTCAATCTGCATTGACACAAGTCTGGCTGGGGGACTAGGATTCGAACCTAGATAGCAAGAGTCAGAGTCTTGTGTCCTGCCGTTAGACGATCCCCCAATCTTAAAGATTTTTTAATGTAAACCCAGTTACTTGACCGCATGGCATACAAGTAACGGGGTAAAGCAAACACCTTCTATGAGTCAAGATTTTTTTATGGGTTCAGGTAATAATATTTGGTCGGGGCGAGAGGATTCGAACCTCCGACCCCTGCGTCCCGAACGCAGTGCTCTACCAGACTGAGCCACGCCCCGACATGAGTGAACCGGAACAGCTTAATCCCGTAGCTTAAGCCGCATCGCTGTCATTGTTTTCTCATAATTTCCGCTCCCGAATATGCCGGACCCTGAAACAAAAACATCCGCCCCTGCCCGGCTCACCTCGCTGATATTGGAAACCTTTATCCCGCCGTCAACCTCCAGCTCCGCCTTATAATTTCCCTCATCCAGCATCTTTCTGAGTCTCTCTATCTTTGGAAGACATGCCCGTATAAAACTCTGCCCGCTGAAACCTGGATTTACCGTCATAACCAGCGCCATATCAACATCTCCGAGGATATGCTCCAAGACATGCAGCGGAGTTGCAGGATTTAAAGATACGCCTGCCCTTATACCGTGTTCTTTTATATACTGGATGGTTCTATGCAGATGCCTGCATGCCTCTGCATGAACTGTTATGATATCGCTTCCTGCCTTTGCAAAGCCGGGAATAAACTTATCGGGGTTTTCTATCATCAGATGAACATCCAGAGGAAGGTTTGTTGCCCTCCGCACTGCTTCCACAATAAACGGCCCGACAGTTATATTCGGCACAAAGTGACCGTCCATCACATCTATATGGATATAGTCTGCCTTCGCATCCTCAACAGCCTTTATCTCATCGGACAGTTTTGTAAAATCCGCAGACAGAATGGATGGCGATATTTTTTTCATGGGCGTATTATCCCCCAAAGAGTTTATAGGCTACACTATGTTCTCATGGTTTGTCAACCCTGTATACTCTTCCTTGTCTATTTTTCCATATCTTCATATCTGCGCCATCGGAAGGGGATGTCTTGAATGGTCCCCGGCTCTTCCATATCCGCCAATGCATGGAAGGCCTTTTTCAATACCGCTGTCTGCTGTTTGATATTATGCGGCTCTCCCAAGGGGTGCCCCAGCGGCCATTTCAAAAACAGTGCGCGCGGCGGCTTGATTTCTTCCGTAAATTTCCTGACAATGGATATGCTTACGGTCGGGATGCCATGCTTTTCTATTTCTCTTTGTATCAGCCCCACGGACCGATTGCAGAGGCCTCATCCCGGCGTCAAGATTACGGCATCCGTTCCCTGCGCCTTCAATTTCTCGGCTGCCTCCGGGGCAGTCTCGTTGAGGAGGGTATAAATATACCCTCCGTTGATATGCCCCATGAAGCCAAAATTGGTCTCCGCAACATCTCCTATTTCCCCGGTCTCTTTGAACTCCTTCAGCCTGTCTATGGGAAAAACAATGTTTATGTCTTTATCCGCATCCCGGTGGTCGTAATAATCGTGGGTTATCATAAGCTGCGCTTTCGGGACATCCCGCGGAATCTCTCTATAGGTGGGATCTCCGTTCGTGTCTCTCATATCAAAGGGCTTTTGTGTTTTTAGATGCACGCCTGCTGTTGTAACAATGGCTATCTTGCACTCCTTGAGGGGTCTTGCCATAGGCGCCCAGGGAATCCCTTCCACCTTCCAGGGAGCGGCATGCTCCACCCACCGCTCCACAAGAAAGGGGAACCTGGTAAAGAGTTTTGCTATGAGTTGATTTTTAAATCTGGACATAGACAGGAGCAGAAAAAAAGCAGAAATAAAAAAGGGCAGTTTAACGTCATGCCCGGGACAATCTATGGCAGCCGTCGCTGCAATGGGCCACCCTCGGAATCACGAATCTTCTCACCGTCATCACCCCCTCTTTTAAAAAGTTTAAATGGTTTATGGTTTGCTATAAACTATCAACTATAAACTAATTGAACTTTATCAACTTTTTAAACTCTTTGAACGCCCTTTTTCAGCCATCTGGTTAAAAGCCTCCACGGCCTTGCCTTGATTCTGGCCATCAAATCGCTGTAAAAACCTTCATACCTGTTATCCCCCCTGACAACATCATAATAACTTTCCATCAGGGATGGTTCGCTTTCCAGCATATTATACCATAATCTTGGGAAATTGTAGACTAATCTCCCCAATTTGGCCGCTGCGTTCAAATCAGGATAGAGTTCCGCTGCGACTACCTCATGGTAACTGGTCATATCAGGCGCATCATCTCTTCTTATCCTTTCTGCTATAATTGCTGCGGCAATCTGACCGCTCCTTATCGCATAATATATGCCCTCTCCCAAAAACGGGTCCACGAGACGGGCCGCGTCGCCGACTGCCAGAATCCTTCCCTTTGCTATCCTCTGACCCGCATTATAATAATAGGGTATTGTCCAGCCATGAACATTTTTGATATCCAATCCCGCAAGGGCCTCTTCCCTGCTGACAAAATCTCTAAAACATTCCTTTATCCTTCCTTTTACCTTTTGGGAAACCCCGGCAATGCCTGCTGAAATACTTTTGTCTTTAGGAAAGACCCATGCATATCCATGCGGTATACAGCCAAAATCTATCAAAAGCCGTCCTTTAAGCGCCGCAAGCCTTTCTCCATTCAAAGGGAGTTCAGCCTCAAGGGCAACTGCGCACCTCGATGGTTTTAGCCCCAATACCTCCCTGGCTATAATGCTGTTGGCCCCGTCTGCGCCTATCAAAACCTTTGCCCCGTATGTCCCCGCAGAGGTTTTGACACGCACGCAATCTTTCTCCTCTTCAACACCCAGCGCCCTTTCTCCTGTCCGGATACAAACGCCGGCCTCTTTTGCCTTTTCCTTCAGAAGATTGTCAAATCTACTTCTGCTGACATTATAGCCGACCGGCCTTTGCGACAAAATGGGAAGAGGTCTCTTTGATTTGAAGGTGAAAACAGCGCCGTAGGCCGTATCTTCAACAACATGCTTGAAATCAACCGGCAATATCTTTTCAACTTTTAATGATAGGCATCCGCCGCACGGCTTGTATCTCGGAAAATTTTCTTTATCAAAGGCCAGGACATTGAATCCTCTTGATGCAAGCTCATATGCGGCAGTTGCGCCGCCGGGACCGAGACCAACCACAATCACATCGTATAACATAACTATAGTCTAATAGCCTACAAGTTATTAGTCTACGAGTAAAACACTTGTAGACTTTTAGACTAACAACTTATAGACTGTCTTTATTCCAATTCCTTTTCTATGTTAAATTCCATGAAATCAGCCCAGAAACCGGTATGAATAATAGACTCTCGCTCCCATCTTAAAAGCTTCAGGTGATTTCTTTCCATATCAAGGATCTTTATGAGAAGCGCCTTTTCATCAGGCTCATGGGCAACCTTCAATAACCCGAAATAAAAATCTACAGCCTTCTCTTCCGACTCCCCGGCAATTGTTACTGCATTCAGCTCGGTTGGGTTCTGTTTTAATCTTTTTGTCAACTCATTTTCTTCCATAAAGATAGGCGCACCGCCCTTGCCGGAACTCGTTGCATCAACAGCATCTTCATAGGCAAGCCATTCGCCTTTCACTTCCAATGCCTTGCTTATAGCCGTTAGCGCCCTGATATGGTCAAGCTCTTCCTTGGCCAGATGACCGAATACTGTCTTGCCATGTTTGTCCTCAACCGTATTGGAGGCAGTAATGTAAAAGTTGTAGCCGATAATCTCCGTGCGGACAGCTATTTTAAGATTCTCTATAGCTTTTTCCATCATTGGCCTCCTCTTTAAAGTAATCAGTAAGGAGTATGGAGTAAGCAGTAAAGAAAAGTTTTTTGCCTTCTGCTTACGGCCTGCTGCTTACTCCTTACTATTTTTGAACTACCGTCTGCCGGTATCAGTCCTGCCTGCCTTTTCCATCTCCTTTTTCTTTTCCAGCGCCTCGCCCCTTATCTTTTCCTCGCAGGCATGGCAGATGGTGGCCTCGGAAGGCTTGCCGCAGATGCTGCAAACATGCTTCTTCTCTTTTTTTTGTTCCATAACCTTTTATGCTCCTTTCTCGCAATCGTAGGAACAGGTCTCCTGTCTGCCGTCTGCCTGTGTTACGGCAGACAGGCAGCACAGGTTAGTCATTGGTCATTTTTCCAATTACCAATTTCCAATTTCATTTGTCATTGGGAATTTTGGTCATTGGTCAAGTGTATATTTCAAATCCTTAAAGCTGAAACCTTTCAGCGCAGGGGCATCGATGTCTTTATGCTGAATAAGAACCTTAAAATCGTCGCCCATGCCGCCGGGCAGCATCAGCTCTTTCACGCCCTGATTCCAATGGAATGCCTCCAGGTTGCTCACATTCAAGTCATCCACCTCTTTGAATTCCTCCGGTATGCCGAGACCCATGAGAAAATAGAACTGGGTTGTAAAACCGGCAACCTTAAGGCCTGCGTCCCTGCCTGCCGCTGCCAGGCTGGTAAAATCCACCTTTGAAGTTATATCCTGATACCCAATCCTTTGAAACGGAT
This sequence comes from Deltaproteobacteria bacterium, assembly GCA_016200645.1. Taxonomy (GTDB): domain Bacteria; phylum Desulfobacterota; class GWC2-55-46; order UBA9637; family UBA9637; genus JACRNJ01. Next base: position 4,634 of record JACQEJ010000102.1, read on the forward strand.
TATCATTCATGGTCTGCCGATAATAGCACTGCAGACCGGCGCCTCTGCCCGGCTGGAAAAGTTCCTTTGCAGGAAAGCCGTAATCAACCGTCAGCACAAAACCCCTCTCCAGCAAGGCGCCGACAGACCGGATCCAGTCAAGCGCCCGTAAATTAACCTCTCCTGTCTGTCCATGCCCGAGCCTGATGCCCAGCCTGTTGAAATAATCACTGATGCGGGCATCGGAGGGTTCTCCCTGCATCTCCGTGAATCCTTGGTTTTCATCATAACCCACATAGATTTCCTTCAATCCATCCAGTTCAATCACCCGATGGACAGGAAATGCGTCCACGAGCTCGTTAGAGATAACACAGCCGGTTATTCCTGGTTTGATTTGTTCAAGGGCTGAATAAATAGAAACAGCTTCTTTCTCACTTTTCAGAGAAGCAAGGTTTACATCGACCAGTTTAAAATCAACTGCTTTATTGAACTGCGGAAATGAATTTTCTACCGTATGCTTAATCTGAAATGCAAGCCCCCCCCTGCCGGCGCCAATCTCAACTACAGCAAACTGAGACGGACAACCAAGAATCTGCCACATCTGGTTTAATTGAGATGCAAGGAGTCTGCCGAATACAGGACTTACATCAGCGTTGGTCAGATAATCGCCATCCGCCCCCCATCTGACCCTGTCAGAGGTATAATACCCCTTATCAGACCAGTAAAGGGCGATCTCCATAAATTCAGCAAAAGAGACCCGCCCCTTTTTTTGAATCCGCCTTTTTATCTCGGAAATAATATCAGGATGACCTGACGGGCCAGGATAAATCACCGCAACCTCATCATTGACGATGTATCGGTGTATCTATCCCGCTTTCCCGTCAATTTTTTTTATTTCTTCTCTTGAAAACTTTTTTTCCATGCAAATCTGGCCTATCTTACTTCCTTATTCCAAGGGTTGTCTCCCATGTATCCGCATGGCCTTCTTCGTCAGAGAGTATCTCTTCCAGCATAAGCCTTGTAGTAGGGTCGCCTTCCTGGTCGCATAGTTTTATATGTTCTTTGTATCGCTTTATTGCGCCGTTCTCCGCATCCAGGTCGTCCTGTATCATCTTTTTAAGGTCGCCCCCACGCACTATCTCTGTAGGTTTTTGCACAGGAACGGCTCCGAGATAGACAATCCTCTCCGCCAGTTTTTCAGCGTGCCTCATCTCATCCATAGCGGTCTTTTTGAATATCTCGATTACCGCAGGACTCTCAAGCCCCTCTGCCTCGTAGTGGTGGCCCATATACTGGATGATCGCCGCCAGCTCATACGCCCTGTCCAGATTTAACGCATCTATAATCTTTTTGCTCATTTTGTATCCCTCCTTTTTAATTCGAGATTATTTTATGTTGATACTCTAGCATAGGAATCTTGTTTTCGCAAGCGGAAAACTTGACTTAAAGACACGGCCCCGAGCGTGTCAGGAAAACTCCTCCACATTTATCCCCAGCTCCTTTATCTTCTTTCTCAGGGTATTCCGGTTGATGCCCAGAAGCTCCGCTGTTTTCACCTGATTGCCGCCGGTCTTTTTTAAGACAAGCCCTATGAGAGGCCTTTCCATAAAGGGGAGTATTGTGGCATAGAGCTCGTGTTTCCCCTTCACATCAATTGTGTTTATAAAGCCCTCCAGCCTGTTTGCTATGATATCTTCAAGAGACTCTTTATGCTGCCTTTTTTGCGGCAGGGCGAGATCATCGGCTGACAACACCGGACTCTGCGAGAGAAGCACAACCCTCCTCAGGATATTTTCAAGCTCCCTCACATTGCCTGGCCATGAGTACGCCTTGAGCGCCTCCAATGCCTTCGAGGAGAGCATCCTCGGCTCAATGCCCATCTCATCCTGAAACCTCTGTAAAAAATATTCGGCCAGTATCGGAATATCTTCCCTTCTACTCCTTAAAGGCGGCAGCTTTATGGCAACCACATTTAATCTATACAGCAGGTCTTCCCTGAACCTCTTTTCTTCCACAGCCTTTTCCAGGTCCTGATGCGTTGCCGCTATTATCCGCGCATCCACCTTTATCGGCAGTTTGCCGCCGACCCTGTAAAACTCCTGCGACTGGATTGCCCGAAGGAGTTTGCTCTGCAGGTCAAGGGGCATGTCGCCGATCTCGTCAAGGAAGAGCGTTCCGTTATTTGCAAGCTCAAACTTTCCCTGCCTTGTTTCCGCCGCGCCGGTAAATGCGCCCTTTTCATAGCCGAAGAGCTCGCTCTCCATCAGTTCCTTTGGTATAGCTGCAGAGTTGACGGCGATAAATGGGCCTTCGTTTCTCGGAGAATTGATATGGATGAGTTTTGCGACAAGCTCTTTTCCTGTTCCGCTCTCCCCCTGAATAATCACCGAAACATCTTTAGGGGCAACCCTTCCTACGGTCTTGAACACATCCTGCACCGGTTTGCTTTTGCCCACGAATGTTATCTCTCTTGCCGTATGCTCCTTAAGCCTCGTCTTCAGGCTTGACACCTCTTGCTTGAGTTTTCTGTGTTCCAGCGCCCTGTCCACCAGTATCTCAAGCTCCGCTATATCAAACGGTTTCGTTATATAGTCAAATGCCCCGCGCTTCATAGCCTCCACGGTATTTTTCATTGTCCCCTGGGCAGTCATTATGATTATCGGAGTCCGGCAGCCCGCGTCTTTAATCTCCTTCAGCACATCAAGACCGTCCTTTTCAGGCATTCGTATATCCATAATCGCAAGGGAAAAATCTTCCGCCTTCAGCATAGCAGCCGCAGCCTTCCCGTCTCGCGCCTCCACCGCCTCTATCTTTTTATCCTTGAGCATCTGGCGAAGCACCCAGAGGATGCTTTCATCGTCGTCTGCTATTAAAACCCTGTCTTTCATAGTTTCTATATTGTTTACACCCTTTAACGAGAAAGTCAAGATTTTACCTTATCCTATTGACTTTCCGGATTGTTGGGCTACGCTTAACATGAACCGAGAAATGTTAAAAAACAAAAAACTTGACAGGGGAAAGCGATACTTTTCGACACCTGTCGTTTTAGACAGGTTGACAGGGCTTTTTGTTCTGCTAATACTATAAGGATAGCGAAACGTTCATCTGTAGTTTCTCTTAAAAGAAAGGAGGAAAAAAATGGCTATCAGAATTAAGCAACCGGCAATGGAATCCATCCCGGCTGAGAAACAGGCATCCCAGTATGCGCGCAGTCTGATTGAGGCCAGCCTTGACCCGCTGGTAACTATCAGCCCAGATGGGAAGATCACGGACGTGAATGAGGCCACCATCAAGGTAACGGGCGTTCCACGGGAAAAGCTGATTGGCAGCGACTTCTCCAATTACTTCACCGAACCAGACAATGCCCGCGATGGCTATCAGCAAGTGTTCGCGAAGGGGTTTGTGTCGAATTATCCGCTGACGATTCGGCACAAAGACGGCAAGTTGACCGATGTCCTATATAATGCTTCGGTTTACAAGGATGTGGCAGGGAAGGTTTTAGGCGTTTTTGCGGCAGCTAGGGATATCACCGCACAGAAGCAGGCATCCCAGTATGCCCGCAGTCTGATTGAAGCGAGTCTTGACCCCCTCGTTACTATCAGCTCCGAAGGAAAAATTACCGATGTCAATGAAGCGACCGTCAAGGTTACCGGCGTATCGCGCGAAAAACTTATTGGAACGGATTTTTCCAACTATTTTACAGAACCTGAAAAGGCAAGAGAAGGCTACCGTGAAGTGTTTCAAAAGGGCTTTGTCACAGACTATCCGCTTACTATCCGGCACAGAGAGGGCAAGTTGACCGACGTTCTGTACAATGCGTCGGTTTATAAAGATGTGACGGGAAATGTTCTGGGCATTTTTGCCGCCGCCAGGGATGTAACCGAGTCGAGGCGCGTTATGCGCGATTTTTCGGAGACAAAAAACTTCCTGGATAACATTCTGCAGAGTTCAACCAAGTACTCCATCATCGGAAAGGACCTCAAACACAGCATCCTCTCCTGGAACGAGGGCGCGAAGCGAAATTATGGCTATACGGCTGAAGATATTATGGGGAAAGACTCGAGCATCCTTCACACACCTGAGGATATAAAATCAGGGGCTGTTGAAAAATTGCTGGAGACCGCCTATAAGAATGGATTGGCGGAAGGTGAGTTCGTGCGCGTCAGGAAGGATGGTTCCCGCTTTGCGGCCAGCGTTGTCGTAACAAGGCGCAATGACGCTTCGGGAAATCCTATCGGCTATCTTCTGATGAGCAATGACATCTCCGAAAAGAAGCGGACGGAGGAACAACTTCTTTACGCGTCCCAGTATGCGCGAAGTCTGATTGAGGCCAGTCTTGACCCGCTGGTTACGATCAGATGCCGGACTCGAATACGTAGGTGATTCCGCCAACTATGTGAGGGCGATCCTCAATATTCTCGCGGACTTTAACGAGGAAAAAGAGCGTCTCCATGAAACACAGAGGGCGATTCTCAACATTCTTGACGATTCCGCAGAAGAGAAGGCGCGACTGGGCGATACGCAGCGCGCCATCCTCAACATCCTTGAGGACTCTACCAGCGAGAAGACCCGGCTTGAGGAAACACAGAGGGCAATCCTCAACATTCTTGACGATTCCGCGGAGGAGAAGGCGCGGCTGGGCGACGCACAGCGCGCTGTCCTAAATATCCTCGATGACTTTGATATCGAGAAGAAGAAGGTTGAGCAGTTCAATGTTGAGCTTCGAAGCGAAATCGCCGAGCGCAAACGAATCGAAGAGGACTTGAGACAAACGAAAGCCGCTACCGATGCTGTCAACAAAGAACTCGAGGCGTTCAGTTACTCTGTTTCGCACGACCTGCGCGCTCCGCTGCGCGCCATAGACGGCTTCAGTCACGCCTTGCTGGAAGACTACGTTGACCGGTTAGACAAACAGGGCCGCGATTATTTGCAGCGCGTGCGGGCAGCTACTCAGCGCATGGCGCAATTGATTGACGACATGCTGAAGCTTTCGCGCGTCACACGCGCCGAGGTGAGCCGGGAAGAAGTAGACCTCTCCGTGCTTGCACAGGAAATCATCGCCGAACTGAACCGGGTGCAGCCGGACCGAAAGGTGGAGTTTGCCATTGCCTCCGAGCTGAAAGCGCGCGGCGACTCGCGGCTGCTGCGCATAGCGCTTGAGAACCTGCTGAGCAACGCCTTTAAGTTCACCCGCCCCCATCCAAAGGCGCGGATCGAGTTCGGGGTGATGGAAAAAGATGGAAAACCGGTATATTTCGTAAGGGATGACGGAGTGGGCTTTGATATGGCATACGTCGATAAGTTATTCGGCGCCTTTCAGCGGCTGCACGATACGCGGGAATTTCCCGGCACGGGCATTGGATTGGCTATCGTTCAGCGTGTGATTTATAAGCACGGCGGGAAGGTGTGGGCGGAAGGAGAAGTGGAAAAGGGAGCGACATTTTATTTAAGTTTACTGTGAAAGGAGGAGACAACATGGGAGACAAAATTATTTTACTGGTGGAGGACAACCCTGACGATGTGGAATTGACCATCAGGGCATTGAAGAAAAGCAATATTTTGAACGATGTTACGGTAGCGCGGGACGGGGCTGAAGCGCTGGATTACTTTTTTGGCAAAGGTAAATATGCAGGCCGAGACATGACCATTATGCCTGCGGTAACCCTCCTTGATTTGAAACTCCCTAAGGTTGGCGGCCTTGAGGTGCTTCAACGCATCCGTTCGGAGGAGCGGACAAAACTCCTTCCTGTGGTTATCCTCACATCCTCAAAGGAGGAGCAAGACCTGATTAAAGGTTATAAACTCGGCGCAAACAGCTACATCCGCAAGCCTGTTGATTTTAACCAGTTCATCGAGGCGGTGCGGCAGCTCGGCCTTTACTGGCTGCTCCTGAATGAGGCGCCGCCGGCATGAATATGAAGGAGGAATTAAATGGCCATTCCTTTGCATGTATTGATTGTTGAGGATTCAGAAGACGATACGCTTTTATCAGTGCGCGAGCTTCGGCACGGAGGCTATGATGTTGTCTTTGAACGCGTTGAGACAGCCGAAGCCATGACCGATGCGCTCGATAACCGGCAATGGGATATTGTTATTGCCGATTTTACCATGCCCCATTTCAACGGCATGGATGCCTTGAGGCTGCTGAGGGAGAAAGGATTTGATATTCCATTCATCTTTGTTTCAGGAACTATTGGAGAGGACAGGGCTGTAGCGGCAATGAAGAACGGCGCCAATGATTATATCATAAAGGGCAATCTGAAGCGGCTCATCCCTGCCATCGAGCGGGAGCTGCGAGAGGCAGAGGTGAGGCTGAAGCGCAGGCAGGCAGAGGAGACCATCCGGCATATGGCCTACTTCGATCCCCTCACAGAACTTCCCAACAAGACGAACCTATATCAGATTATCTCAAAAACCAAAGCAGCCAGCGAAGCGCATAAAGAGCCTTTCGCGCTTCTTCTGCTGGACATAGACAGGTTCCGCGATATAAACAATAGCCTCGGCTACCACCAGGGGGATGAACTGTTGAAGGAAATAGGGAGCAGGCTCAAGGAAACGCTGAAACATGGGGAGGAGCTTGCGCGTTTCGGAGCGGATGAGTTTGCCATACTCATACCCGGAGCGGATTCAGAGCGCGCTACAGATGCGGCAAAAGAGATACTGAATGTTATGGACGCGCCATTTGAAACATCGGGGCTCAATCTCTACATTCAGGCAAGCATAGGCATTGCGTTATTCCCCGGACATGGCAGCGAGGCAGACCTGCTTATAAGGCATGCGGAGATTGCCATGTTCCAAGCTAAAAAGAAAGGGAGCGGATATTCCGTCTATGTTTTGGAATTTGAACAGGGCGCTTCAAGGAGACTGGCCCTGGCCGGAGACCTCCGCCATGCCATAGAGAACAGCGGGCTTCTCCTCTATTGCCAGCCCAAGGTGGATATAAAGACAGGCAGGATAAGCGGAGCGGAAGCCCTTTTACGCTGGGAACATCCCGCAGAAGGGATGATATCCCCAAATGAATTCATTCCCATTGCTGAGCATACGGGGCTAATAAAGCCGCTCACATACTGGGTCCTTGATGCGTCCATACGTCAATGCTTTGCATGGCAGGAGCAAAGGTTTAGTGTGCCGCTGTCTGTGAATCTCTCTGTCCGAAACCTCCACGACCCCAGGCTCATGGACAAGATAAGCGGCCTTATAAGCACATGGGGCATAGCGCCAGGAGGTCTTGAGGTAGATCTGACGGAAAGCGCATTTACGGATGAGCCTGCCGTCTACAACACCCTCACGCACATCAGGAATATGGGGATAAACATCTTCATTGACGACTTCGGCACAGGGTATTCGTCCCTTTCATACCTGCAGAAGCTGCCGGTCAACGCCATAAAGATAGACAAATCATTTGTATTCGGCATGACAAAGGACAAGAATTCCGCAAATATCGTAAACTCCACCATCGGCCTGGCCCATAGCATGAACCTGAAGGTCATAGCCGAAGGGGTGGAAAACAAGGAAGTATACGATAATCTCTCGGAACTTGGCTGCAACGAGGCCCAGGGGTATTATATCAGCAAGCCCATGCCGGCGGAGCAGTTTACGGATTGGGCGGAGAAATCTTCATGGAAGAAACGCGTATGAATAATTTCGGAATCCGACGGCTGACTTTCACGCCCTATTTTTCCGCTATCGGCAGAAATATCGAAACCGCAGTCCCTTTGCCTTTGTCGCTTTCTATCCTGAAAAACCCGCCGTGTTCCTTGATTATCCTGAATGACAATGCAAGGCCGAGGCCGCTCCCTTTTGCCTTGGTTGTAAAAAACGGCGTAAACAGTTTTTCCATATCATGCTTCGATATGCCGCAGCCGTTATCCTTTATCTCTATGGAGGCCATTTGGGCGGCTTTATATCCTTCCTCGACAAGATGAAAGTCCGTAAGTATTCTGGTGTTTACCGTTATTTCGCCATTCTTATCAACTGCCTCAATGGAGTTCTTGATAAGGTTTAAAAATACCTGCGTCAGGTGTTCTTTATCTCCTATGACCGGCGGGAGGCTTGGGTCATAACTTTTGATGAGATGAGCCGCCTTTTCCCCAGTCATGGCGTTTCCAAGCAATACAACCGTATCCAGGACCTCGTGGATATTGAGAGGCTTTGGGTTTATTTTGCGCGGGTTTGCAAAGTCCAAAACCTCTTCCAGTATCTTGTTCAGCCTGTCAACCTCTCTTATAATAATATCCGTATATTCAATCAAGCCTGTTTCTTTAACCTTTCTTGACAAAAGCTGAGCTGCCCCGCGAATGCCTCCGAGCGGATTTTTAACCTCATGGGCAACCCCTGCGGCAAATGTGCCGAGAAAGGCGAGCCTGTCCTTTCTTATGGATTCCTCCTTAATGGATTTTATGCTTGAAAGGTCTCTTAAAAGCGCGACTGCGCCGATTATCTCCCCGTTTGCATCAAGCACAGTTGATGTAGTCACACCAACAGGAGCCATCCCTTCCATTCCCCCACCCATCCGCTGGCTGATTATATTTTCATGCTCTATAAAAAGCTTTCCCTGCTTTAGAGTCTTCTCCAGCATATCGGCAAGCCATGCATCTTTTGGAAACACATCCCGTAAAGGCCTTCCGATAGTCAATGTCCTTCCGACCCCAGAAATCTTCTCAGCAGCCTGGTTATAGACAGTAATGACCATCCCGGCATCTATGCCGATAACCCCTTCACTGAGACACTCTATGATGTTTTCGCAGATATGAGTCTGTTTCACGATGGGAATCCTTTGCCCTGCAGCACCTTTATCATTTCTTCATGAATCAAACCATTGCTTGCCAGGGTTTCGCCCGAATATAATGAAAACGGGTTGCCTTTAAAATCCGTCGCCGTTCCGCCTGCCTCTTGGATAATAAGCGCCGCTGCCGCAGTGTCCCAGGGCTTGAGCTTCAATTCCCAGAAACCGTCAAACCTTCCGCAAGCCACATAGCACATATCCAGCGCGGCAGAGCCTGCCCTCCGTATGGCCTGGGCCCTCACTGCAAAGTTTGCAAAATGGTTCATGTTGTTTTCCTGGGATGTCCTGACATCATAGGGAAAACCGGTTGCAAGCAGGCTTCTGGAAAGCCCGGCAATCCGGGACACCCTTATTTTTTTCTTACGGAGATATGCGCCCCTCCCCTTTTCCGCTGTGAATAATTCATCCAGCATCGGGTCATAGACTGCGCCCATGATTATTTCGCCGTCCCTTTCCAGCGCAATGGAAACGCAGAAAACAGGATAACCATGAGAATAGTTTGTGGTGCCGTCCAGCGGATCAATTATCCAGCGATATTCCGAGCCTGTTTTTTGCTCCTGACTTTCCTCGGTCAATATGCCGTGATCGGGGAATTTATCTTTAATGATTTTTATTATCAGGCCCTCCGCCTTTTTATCCATCTCCGTCACAATATCTATTACACCCTTGAATTTAATGGCATGAGGCTTGTAAATATTTTTCTTAAGGAGCAGGCCTGCGGCCTGCGCCGCGTCCAAAGCTGTTTTCTTAAGTTGATTCGGCATACATTCAAACCCACCCTTACTATAGCAAAAAAATTTTGGTTGCACAACTTTCACTTTTTAAGATATAATATATCGTTTTACAATTTTTGAGGAGATAAAAATGAAAAACACACAGATCAGAAACATCGCCATCATCGCGCATGTTGACCACGGCAAAACGACGCTCGTTGACTTCATGCTCAGGCAGGCGGGCATATTCAGGGAGAACGAGCGGGTGGAGGAGCGGGTCATGGACTCCATTGACCTTGCACGTGAACGCGGCATCACGATTATGGCCAAGAATACCGCCGTATTATACAACGGCGTCAAGATCAATATCGTTGACACGCCCGGTCATGCGGATTTCGGTGGCGAGGTGGAGCGGACGCTCAAGATGGTTGACGGCGTGCTTCTTCTCGTTGACGCATCCGAAGGCCCGCTGCCGCAGACGCGC
>JACQEJ010000103.1 GCA_016200645.1 Deltaproteobacteria bacterium
CGTTAAACAGGCTCTGCACATCTTACGAGATAAATGAAGGGATTATCATATCCACATGCAACAGGGTTGAAGTCTGCGCTGTTGCAAGGGATATTGAAAATGGTTTATGGCAGGTAAAGAAATTTTTGTCGGATTATCATCATATCCCGTTAGAAGGATTAGATGAGCATCTTTATGCCTACACATCAGAAGATGCGGTAAGGCATGTCTTCCGGGTTTCTTCTGGTCTTGATTCAATGATTATTGGAGAGCCGCAGATACTTGGGCAAGTGAAAGATGCGTATGGCTATGCCCTTCAGCACAAAACCGCCGGCGTGATAATGAACAAACTCTTTCATAAGGCCTTTTCCGTTGCTAAGAGAATCCGCACAGAGACAAAGATAGGTTCAAGCGCAGTTTCAATAAGCTATGCCGCGGTGGAACTGGCAAAAAAAATCTTTGGCACGCTTGAAGGCAAGACAGCCATGCTCATCGGCGCCGGAGAGATGGCAGAGCTTGCAGCCAGACATCTGCTTTCAAACGGAGTTCAGGAGATACTTGTAGCCAACAGGACATATGAGAGGGCCATTGAGATGGCCAAGGGTTTCAACGGCACCCCAATAATGTTCAGGGAATTCAACCATCATCTTAAAAAGGTGGATATTGTCATTGCCTCAACCGCTGCGCCTAAATTCATAATACACCCTGAACAGATACAGGAGGTAATAAAGGAGAGGAAGAATCGCCCCATGTTCTTTATTGATATTTCTGTTCCGCGCAACATAGATCCGGCGGTCAACAACATAGACAATATCTATCTTTACAATGTTGACGACCTGCAGGGCGTTATTGAGGCAAATCTTAAGGAAAGGGCAAAAGAGGCAAAAGAGGCGGAAGCTATTATAGGCGAGGAGATAGAGAAATTTTACAGATGGGTGAAGTCTCTTGATGTTGTGCCGACCATTGTGGCGTTAAAGAAAAAACTTGAAGAAGTCAGGAAAGGCGAGATGGAAAAGGCATTGTCAGGAATGAATACCCTGCAGGAAAAAGATATTCAGATAATAGACGCCATGACAAAGGCCATAGTAAACAAAATAGTTCACGACCCGGTGACACACCTTAAAAAAGAGGCAAATAAGGTTGAAGGGGATTTTTATATTGAGGCGACAAGGAAACTCTTTGATTTGGACAAGGAAGAAGAGGCGGAAAAGGCAAAACAGGGGTAGCATAGAGTGATTACCATTTATCATAAAATGAACGAACAAGAGCGGACTTCTTTAGCCTATTCCCTTGCTGAATATTTAAGAGATGACAACAACATCTCTTTTGCGTATCTCTATGGCAGTTTCAAGGATTATGATGACGCAGTCGGTTTCCGGGATATAGATATAGCGCTTTATGTAACAGGCGGAAAAGATGCGCTGGATTATGCGCTTGAGAAATCGGCTGGAATGAGCCATAAATATAATTTACCTGTAGAATGTGTGCCGTTCAACAACGCCCCTCTGTTTTTGGATATGATGGAAGAAACCGTTACAGATGCCCTTGATTTCATGCCGCTTCGCCAAGAAGCGATGCGGGAGTTGGTGTGAAAATTTACAAGTTGCCTCGCAGGTAGTTGGTTTTTAAAAGGAGGTGTAAATAATTTATGAACGATCGTATTATTATAGACTCTCACATACAGCATGGCAAACCTGTTATTAAGGGAACAAGAGTTCCTGTAGCTCGCATTATCGGGGGGCTTGCAGGCGGCATGACTAAGGATGAGATAATACGGGAATATGAGGTGAGTGAGGAGGATATTCGGGCAGCTTTAGCCTATGCCGGCGAACTTATTGAGGAAGAGGAATTTGAGCCGGATTTGGGAAATATTTAAGAAGAGGGAGGCAACTTATGCTTGCGTATAAAAAATATGTGACGATTAAAGACCCTGCTAAAATTGTTTTAACAGATCTTCCGTTTCGTTCGGGCCAAAAGATTGAAATTGTTTGCATTGCCGAAGACAATAAACAGGCTGAAAGTGTAAAGAAATTAAAGTCATTATTTAAAAAAACTCAACGTCTCGCACAAGCAAAGGCAATAAGTGAAGATGAAATAAGGGAAGAGATAGAGGCATACAGAGCCTCATTATGAGAGTTGTTATTGATACGAATGTTCTTGTATCCGCCGTTCTGAAAGATAAAAACCCTGAAAAGGTAGTCTTGTTTATAGCTGAAAGGCCGGATATTGAATGGATTGTGTCATCTGAAATTCTTGCTGAATATAAAGAGGTTCTGGGCAGAAGAAAATTTTGTATACCTGAAGATATAAAGCAGACGTGGTTTTATATGTTTGAAAGCCTGACCGCTTCGATTGAGGTTGATATTGAAATGAATTTTCCGAGAGATGAAAAAGATGCAAAATTTCTCAAATGCGCTATTGCTGCCAACGCCAATTATTTTATTACCGGCGATTACGATTTTAAAGAAGCAAAAAAATTGATGAATACCACAATTCTTTCCGTATCGCAATTTAAGAAGGTTGTATGCGATGTCTTGTCATAGAGTAATTTCCGTGTGAGAAAATAGCGGGCATAGCCCACCCTATTACTGCGGCAGCAGGAAACTCATGCCGTTACACTGTTACGAGTAAAACGGTTCGGGTTGCAAAACTGAACCGGCAATAGCGATAGCGAACATTCGGGAATATGTGAAGATCGTGGCGGAGAGATATTTGAAGTGAAAAAGATAACCCCCCTTTTTTCCTTAAAGAGGCAAGGAGATTTGATGCCTATGTTGAAAGTAAAGATGATATTCAGCGGTGTTCATCCCCACTGTGTTTCACTACGACTCCGCCATACCGTATTTTTTGCAAATCTTGTTTTCTCCTTTTATCTGTTAGTTTGTCCTACATGGGTATTCAGTTCCGATGTGCTGCATCAGATTGACGTGCTGGAGAATCTGAGATTTAACGCCTCCGCCTCAGATGGCAAGCATTTTATTTTTACCCGATATGATGTTACAGGTAACAGGTATGAATTAGTTTTCTATGATTTAAAAGAGAAAAAACCTGTTATAACAGTTCCTGATTTGCCTCCAGACACAAGGTATCTTTATTCTGATGCTAAGTATATTTTTATAAGTGGCCGCAATTCTCCAAGTGAATTAATTATTATTGACAAACAAGCATTGAATCAACGAAAAAAATTAATTTAGGGGAAATAGGATTAAAGCAGGAACGTAAAGGGATTAATAAGGTAGGAATAAACCAGGTTTTCACAATTGATCAAAAGCTTTATGTTATATGGAATAGCGATACATGTTTTATTTACGATCTATTGACCTTTAATCTGCTATCAAAAAAAGCTATGGAAAATTCATACGATTATCACCTCGCTGATAATAATATTATCGGCATAGGCAATCAAATCGTTATATATGACAAAGACGCCAATCCCATACATCGCGGCGATAATAAGTTGGAATGCCAATTGGGTATGAGTGGAACAGTAAAAGGCAGGCTGTTTTTCAGTGACATCTGTGGAAAGATTTATGAGTATGATATTAAAACTTATGAAAGAAAAACAGTATTTGACTTGGGGGCGTTGGATATTCGTTCAGGACTCCACAAGTTTTCTGCTCTCAATTTTGACATCAACGAGGACGGACTGCTCATAGCCGTGCATTCAAACAAGGAAAGTTATCCAAAGCTCATAGACATAAAGTCCGGGCGGTTATTAAAAACCCTTACCGTAAAAAATATTCCTGACTTCATTATGATTGATGACTACATGCTCTATTTCATATACAGGGATTGGGTGGTGGGAAAGAAAAGCAAGATAGAGGTTTACTCCATTGACAAATCTGCGCTATATTCCGATACATATTATGCGGATCATCTAAAAAAAGAGCATGAACGAGCATTGCAGTTATATAGGGAAACAAAGGATTTTTATAGAGCCATTGAGGTGATGGAAAACGCCGATATTCTTTCAATGATTAAGGGGGAAAGTCAGTTTGACAGTCCGGCCAAGATTGCCATCCTTAACGATTACGCATACTTCCTCTCCCTCACCTACGATAGATATAAAGAGGCTATTCCCCTTTTAGAGCAGACAATCAACCTTTCGAAAGATCGGGCGAGCGTTTATATTAACATGGCCGATGTTTATTACAAACTCTACAAATATGAAAAACCAGAGAAGGAATCATTGCAAAAAGCAAATGATTATTACGAAACCTATAAAAGACTGATGAGTGAAAAAGGACAGGCCGGTAATATTTTGAAGCGAAGTTTTACGGAATTAGAGGAAAAATCGTTAGTTAAAGAATTAGACATTGATATTAATGGAACTAATTTGAATAACCTGCTTTTTTGGAAGGATAAAATATTCGCGGGTGAATACGACTGCTATGGTAGCGATAGCACTGGCAATCCCAAAGTGCATGTTTACAACAGAGATAATTATGCTCTAATAAAGGAGCTTATAATTTCAGAATGTGATACAGAACAGCAAGATACCATAGGCTCTCTGGCAGTGGAAGACAACAAACTGTTCATAACAACCGGCTATCGGTATGAAGACGATAAAAGGCCAAACTTTTTTGTCTATGATTTGAAAACCTTTGAGAACATAGAAAAATCTCATAAAAAGACAGAGCGCACAGAGAAATACTTTCTTAATTCTAATATCTCTCGTGTTAAAGAAGGTTATAGTGAATACTTCGAACTTAGCGGAAAAACATTTGAGCGTATAAAAGGTGGTTATATAACAAACAACAAAAAATATTTAATTACCCGCAGCGTACCTGATAAAGAGAAAAAGTTTCATGTTTATAACTTGCGCACATTGGAAATGGATGAGGATATAGACTTGTTCAAAGAAAGAGCAAGTTTCCTTCTGTTTGATGATTCTTCCGATAAGATAGCTATTAGATATTTTACCTCTCCCAAAACCCTGATTGAAATTTATGATATAAAAAATAAGCAGAGGCGGAATATTCTCTCATTTGATAACGACAGCGGCAGACTTATAACAATAATTCCGATATTGACAACTTATAAGCACTACCTTATTGTTGCCTACAGACGAGATATAATCTTTTACGACACCAAGAAAATGGAGATAGCAGAGGTCGTAAAAAATGTTATTCCTGAATATAAGTCAGAAGACGAAAGAAAGCACAATAGAATAGACAATCTGATTATTGATAAAGATAAACAGCGACTCTTGATTCTTACATTGTCCGGACAACACAACAGCTTTATTGATCTGGATTTTTTAGCAAAGTGATGTTCCGTTTTATGACCTGCAAACTATAAAAATAACAGATACGAGGGTTATCATACGATGAAAAAACTGAAACTCGGCACGCGCGCCAGCCAACTTGCCCTTTGGCAGGCGGAATGGGTAAAGTCGGAAATAGAAAAAAGAAATCCCGGCATGGCAGTCGAGCTGGTCACGATAAAGACCACCGGCGATAAGATTCTGGATGTGCCTCTGGCAAAGGTTGGCGGCAAAGGGCTTTTTGTCAAGGAGATCGAAGAGGCGCTTCTGGATAAAAGGATTGATCTGGCCGTTCATTCCATGAAGGATGTGCCTACAGATTTTCCCAAAGGTCTGCATCTTGCTGCAATTACCGAGAGGGAAGATCCGAGGGATGCGTTGATAATAAGTCAAAAGTCAAAAGTCAAAAGTCAAAAGTTTAAAGACCTGCCTCAAGGCGCAAGTATCGGCACGAGCAGTTTGAGAAGGTCGAGCCAGATTCTCAATATCCGTCCTGATTTGAAAATATCGCAGCTCAGGGGCAATCTGAATACGCGGCTGAAAAAATTGGATGAGGGGCAATATGATGCGATAATCCTTGCCGCTGCAGGTGTTAAAAGGCTTGGTTGGTCTGACAGGATAACCGAATATCTTTCTCCTGAGGTAAGCCTGCCTGCCATAGGCCAGGGTGCCCTTGGCATAGAGACAAGGATAGATGATAAAGAGATAAACGATCTTGTGGCCTTTTTTGACCATCCGCCTACTTCTATCTCAGTAAGGGCTGAAAGGGCGCTTCTTAAAAGGCTTGAAGGCGGGTGTCAGGTGCCTATTGCCGCCTACGGCGAGATTAAGGCGGACAATTTAAATCTCATCGGGCTTGTGGCCTCCACCGACGGAAAGAGAATTATCAAAGATTCCGTTGCTGGTCACACGGACAAAGCGGAAACCCTCGGCATAGCGCTGGCCGAGAAGTTGCTCAACATGGGCGCATGGGATATTTTGAAAGGGGTTTACAAAACCGAGCCGCCGATGCAGGGCGGGGCTTATTGATGGCACACATAATCCCTGGCAAATCCGTAAAATAGCGATTAAAAACCTCGCTATTTTACAAACCGGCGATTTGCCCGCCATACTTCGTTATCGGACAATTTTTACTCCTCACCGTATCGGTGAACATACGGCTCGTCGTAAAAATTGTCCGCTGCCTCGTCTGGCAGGCAACTTGCCGGTTTCCCCAAAAATCAAAGTCTATTTTTGGGAATCCTGATAATCCTTGACAAAAAGGTTGCATTTTTTGTATATTAAAACATTTCAATGAAGGTGGATATCCGTGATATACCTGCAGAAGGGCTGCAACTTGACATTGCGGTAGAGGAAAGCGAATTGCATGCCATTGCAGGGGAGGTGGTTTTTTTAATCCTGTCGCCGGTTGCGGCTAATCTCACTCTGTTAAAGTCAGACGGAGAGGTGTTTGTAAGAGGTGATATGGCGTCCGCCCTTAAGCTTCAGTGCGCAAGATGTTTAAAAGAATTTGAATATAAGATAAGTTCTCATATTGATATTGTCTATGCACGAGGAGCCGAATATGCCATAAAAGAAAAAAAGCTTACACAAGCAGAGGCTGGCATTAACCATTTAGAAGGTCATGAAATTGATATAAATTCTGTTCTCTTAGAGCAGCTTTCATTGGATGTACCCATGCAGCCTGTATGCAGGCCTGATTGCAGGGGACTCTGCCACAGGTGCGGCGCGGATCTAAACCAGGGGCAGTGCGGTTGTTCCGCGCCGGAACAAGCAAACCAAAGATTTGCGAGATTAAAGACCTTCAGCTCAACAAGAAGTAATTGAAGCGCCCCGCAGCGCTCTACATGGAATCCGCATGTTGGCGTGATATGACAGCAAGGAATTCTTATCTATACTATTATGCTGCTGACTACTTGCTGCTAATACAAACGCATTAAATATTGTTACGGGCAGCTATAAGTCTGTAGGGGAGCGGCCGCAAGGGCCGCCCCTACATTGCCATGCCGTTAAGAACAATGTAATAATATTTAGTGCGTTTGTTATAGTTTTAAAATAAAGGAGACATACAAATGCCAAATCCTAAAAAAAGACATTCCAAAACAAGAAGGAACAAACGCAGAAGCCACGATGCACTGTCAATGCCGGCTATTTCATTGTGCCCTCAATGCGGAGAACCCAAGGCCCCTCATCATATCTGCCCCAGCTGCGGAACATACAAAGGCAGAGAGGTGATTAAAAGCAAGTAGGTAGCATACAGTAGACAGTAGAGAGGAAAAAAGGAAAGTAGACAGCAAATAGTAGACAGTAGAGAGGGAAAAACAGAGAAGTCCCTGTCTACAGTCTACTAAAAAAACCCTATCTACCAATCTACTGTCTACTATCTACTATCTTTATGAAGATAGCTGTTGACGCAATGGGCGGAGATTATGCCCCTTCTGTTGTGGTGGAGGGGGCGGTCTGGGCTGCCAGAGAGCTTGATATCCCCTTAATACTGGTTGGCGACAAAACCAGGATTGAAGACGAGCTTTCAAGGCATGCATGGAAAGGTCTGCCCATATCCATGAAGCATGCCTCTCAGGTTGTCGGCATGGATGAATCCCCAGGTCAGGCAATGCGAAGGAAGAAGGACTCTTCCATTAAGGTTTGTTTTGATCTGGTCAAAAGCGGAGAGGCCGGCGCTGTGGTGAGCGCGGGTAATTCTGGCGCTGCAATGGCCGCCGGCATATTTGTATTAAGAAATTTGAAAGGCGTTGACCGTCCTGCCATTGCAGTCATTATGCCTACAAAGAAAGAGCCGGTCGTAGTGTTGGACGCCGGCGGCAATGTTGACTGCAAGCCTCTGAATCTGGTTCAGTTTGCGCTCATGGGCTCTGTGTATGCAAAGCATATCCTCAAGAAAGGCAATCCAAAGATCGGAATCCTCTCCAATGGCGAAGAGGAAGGAAAGGGGAACGACCTTACACGGGAAACCCATGAAATATTAAAGGACAGCTCTTTTCATTATCTCAATTATCTTGGCTATGTGGAAGGGAGAGACATATTCTCAGGGGATGTGGATGTAGTGGTATGCGACGGATTTGTAGGAAATGTGGTTCTTAAGGTGACTGAAGGCACAGCCGAGGCGCTTGTCTCCATGCTCAAAAAGGAGATTATGGCGAGCCTTCCTGCCAAACTCGGGGCGCTCCTCGCCAGGGGCGCGCTGGAGAAGGTTAAAAAGAAGGTTGACTATGCAGAATACGGCGGGGCGCCGCTGCTTGGCATAGACGGCATAGGCATCATAAGCCACGGCGCATCTGATGCCAGGGCAATAAAGAACGCGGTAAAGGTTGCGTCTGAATGCGCCAGAAATAAGCTTAACCGTCATCTGCTGGAAGAACTGGAAAAACATCAGCTTCTTCAAAAGGTAGACAACAATGCGCCACTCTGCCCTGTAAAAGAAGGGTAGCGGTTTCTTATGATCAGGTCTCATATAATCGGAACAGGTTCTTATGCGCCGCCACGGATCATCACCAATTACGACCTGGAAAAAATGGTTGATACAAGTGATGAATGGATTACTGCCAGGACGGGCATAAAAGAGAGAAGGATTGCAGACGGAGAAACTACAAATGATATTGCTACAAAGGCTGCAAAGAATGCCCTGAAGGCGGCCGGGATTTCTTCAAAAGATATAGACCTGATTGTTGTAGGCACAGTCACACCTGAGATGCTATTCCCTTCCACTGCTTGTTTTATCCAATCCCACATCAGCGCAAACAGAGGCATACCTGCCTTTGATGTATCAGCGGCATGTTCCGGCTTTCTCTACGCATTGGATGTGGCGGATAAATACATGAGAGGGGGAATAAGTCAGAAGGCCCTTGTTGTCGGTGTGGATATATTTTCCCGTATCATTGATTGGAAGGACAGAAACACCTGTGTCCTGTTTGGAGACGGCGCAGGCGCGGTGGTATTATCCGCAGAAAAGGGCAAGCATGGCATACTCTCCAGCCATATCCACGCTGACGGCCATTACTGGAAAACGTTGTATACCCCCCTTGGCATAGCATCCAGCCCTTTTCAGAATAAGCCCCCCGGCAATTCTTATTTAAAGATGCAGGGCAACGAGCTTTTCAAGATTGCAGTCAAAACTATGGGTGAGGCATGTCAGGAGGCATTGGACCATAACGGCTTAAAGGCAGAGGATATCTCCCTTTTAATCCCGCATCAGGCGAATGTGAGGATAATAAACGCTACCGCGGAGAGATTGGGATTGCCGGAAGAAAAGGTCTACTTAAATCTCGATAAATACGGGAATACCTCTGCCGGCTCCATACCGCTTGCCCTTGACGAGGCGGTCAAAAAAGATATGATAAAAAGCGGCGATATTGTGCTC
>JACQEJ010000093.1 GCA_016200645.1 Deltaproteobacteria bacterium
TTCAAGAGATACATCCATCATAGAGGCAAAATCCTTTGCCTTTGCAAAAAAGGCAGGATACTGATTTTTATCAACAGTCCGTATTTTTCGCTTCTTCGTCATCCGAATAACTCTCTTATGGGTTTGCCGGAGATAAGTATCCCTTCCTTTGTTATAGATTGAATCAAAGGCGATCTCTTTTTCCCCTTCATCTCGTTGAGGCTAAAACAGTGCAGTGACAAAAGGGCATTGTATCGCTTATTAAACCAGGGAGCCTTTGATACTGCCTTTTCTTCAATCTCCGCCTTTTTCCTTTCATCCCTTGCAACGAGCATGATGTCTATATCGCTGCCTTTCCTCTCTTCTTCGCGGACGATGCTGCCGTAAAAGATAAGGCTTATTCCATCCTTTCCGAAATGAGACTCAATATCTTTTTTCAGCCCCTCAAATAGTCCTGACTCTGCGCGAATGCAAGGGAGGATAATCTTTTCTGTAAATATATTTCCTTTTGCAAGGGAATATTGATATGCCTTTCCGACCTTCCGCTGTCTTACGGCGCCCAGTTCAACCAGCGATTGAACGGCATTGATTGCGCCTTTGTGGGTAAGCCCGGAAAGCTCGCCGACCTGTCTTCCGCTCAGGGGCTGGGGGGAATTGAACAGAACGCGCAATATGCGGACCTTTGCCGGGCTGCCGAAGATGGATTCAAGGACTTTTCGGATTTTCATGTATGGATAGTATATTATCCATAACAGGAAGTCAAGTAGCCGTTTGTTTCGTTTAAAAAAAAACTCCGGCTTGGGAACGCTGGTATACCGGAAGCCCCGGCTTCCGGCAACATGATTTATCTTTGAAAACCGCTACTGATATAATTCTTCAATACGAAGCAGGGGCTTCTCAGGCAATTGCATTCCCAAGCTGGAGCTTGGGAATGAGAGATCATAAAATTAAAACAACCATGTTTGGAGTCATTGTGATATAATGAACTCATAATTATCCTTATGTGAAAGGAGGGTAAGAAATGCACACACAAATAAAGTACGAAGAGGAGATTATCAAGGAGTTGCAGAATATACCTGATGAACAGATTGTTAATCTTCTCAACATTATACGCATCTTTAAAAAAAGTATCATCCTGCAGAGGGAAGCGGATTTCCATCTCAAAAAAGAATTTGATGAGTGGGATGCTTTAAGTGACGAAGCGCTGAATAATTTTGAGGCTAATTTATCGTGACTTTCGGAGATATTTATCTTGTTGAAATTCCTGCTTCCGGAGGACATGAGCAGCAAGGTGTTAGACCCGCAATTGTAGTTCAGACCTCTGAAAACATAGACAGACTTCCTACCGTTCTTATTGTTCCTTTCACCACACAAATAAAGGCTGCGAATTTCCCATAGGCAGCCTGAATCCATCCGATATGCAGATTTTGAAACAAACTCTGGAAAACATATTAAAATCATAAAAGATATGGTAATGTTTCGCAGCGCAGCAAAAACACGAAAGGAAGGGATATGTCCCAAATTTATAAAACCCGATTAAAAAACGGCCTGAAGATTATAACCGAAGAGATGCCTGATATTCAGTCGGCATCTATCGGCATATGGGTGAACATAGGCTCAAGAAACGAAGACAGCAAAAAAAACGGCATATCCCATTTCATTGAACACCTCCTTTTTAAAGGCACTGAAAAAAGGACTGCCCTGGACATTGCAAGAGAGATAGAATCAGTTGGGGGGGTTCTCAACGCATTTACAGGAAGGGAAAACACATGCTTTTATGCAAAGGTATTGAGCAAGGATATTCCTCTTGCAGTTGATCTCCTATCCGACATATTCCTGAATTCAAAATTTGACAAACAAGAATTGGAAAAGGAGCGGGCTGTAGTCCTGCAGGAAATAAAGATGGTGGAGGACACGCCCGATGATTTAATCCACGACCTCTTTGCAACGGCATTTTGGAAAGGGCATCCGCTCGCCATGCCGGTCCTTGGCAACCTTCAGACAATGAGCTCCTTAAAAAGAGATGATGTGTTTTCCTATTACAAACATGCATATTTGCCCCATGCTGTGATTATAACAGCCGCAGGTAACCTGGAACACAAAAGATTATTAAGGCTTTTGAAGCCTTTTGAAAAGATGCCGGTCTCAAAAAATTCCTCAATCCGCATTCCGCAATCCGCACTTCCCAAGCCATCTTCCGGTGTTACGCTGGAGCATAGAAATCTGGAACAAGCGCACCTCTGCCTCGGAACCCCTTCGCCCAGTCAGGCGCATCATGACAGATACAAAATTTATATACTCAACACCCTGCTTGGCGGCGGAATGAGTTCCAGGCTGTTTCAGGAGATACGGGAAAAAAGGGGGCTTGCCTATTCGGTTTATTCATATCTGAACCTCTGCCTTGATGTGGGATCGCTTGTGGTCTATGCCGGATGCGCGCCGGATTCATTCGGCAAGGTAGTGAAATTGATTCTCAAAGAACTCAACGTGTTTGCCAGAAAAGAGGTTGACAAAAAGGAACTTAAATCTGCCAAGGAGCAGCTCAAAGGGAGTATGCTCCTCGGCCTTGAGACAAGCGAAAGCAGGATGACAAAACTTGCAAGGGATGAGATATATTTCAACAGAACCGTTACCATAAGGGAAATTGTAGAAGGAATAGAGAAGGTGACTGCAAAGGATATTATGAAGCTGGCAAAAGAGATTTTTACGCCGGATAAAATCGCCCTTGCTGCCATTGGCAAGGTGGATGAGAAAGGTTTACCGAAGATATTGGAGATTAAGGGGCTAAAATAAGAGTCAAAGAGTCACAGAGTCAGAGTAAAAACTGGACTCTCTGACTCTCTGACTCTTTGACTCTTAAAATGGGGGGTTCCAATGCGTATCCTTGTTGTAGAAGATGAGAAGAAGGTTGCAGGCTTTATCAAAAAGGGGCTTGAGGAAGAGAGCTATGCCATTGATGTTGCATACGATGGTGTAGAAGGCGAGTATCTGGCATCAACCAATGATTATGATGTCATCATACTGGATATAATGCTTCCTAAAAAAAATGGCATAGATGTAGTTAGAGATTTGAGAAGCAGAAATATAAAAACCCCTGTGCTCCTTCTCACGGCAAGAGATACTGTAGAGGATAAGGTAAGGGGGCTTGACAGCGGGGCTGATGATTACTTAAGCAAGCCTTTTGCCTTTGAAGAGCTTCTGGCAAGGGTAAGGGCGCTCATGCGGAGAAAGGACTACGGCCTTGCAGAGCTTAAGTTTGCAGACCTTATTCTGGATCAGGCCACGCGCAAAGCAAAGAGAGGCGAAACAGTCATAGAACTGACCTCAAAGGAATACGGGCTTCTGGAATATTTCTTAAGAAATCCAAACAAGGTTCTCACCAGGACAATGATAGCAGAGCATGTCTGGGATTATACCTTTGACAGCGATACCAATGTCATTGATGTGTATGTGAATCATCTGAGAAACAAAATAGATAAAGAGCCGTTCAAAAGGTTGATACATACTGTAAGAGGTGTAGGGTATGTGCTGAAGGAAGGAAAGGAAGGAGAATGAGCTTGCGGATAGATTCTTTCTTCCAGAGCTTTCATGGAGAAGTCCTTGCCGGTCCGGCGCAATTTTTCAGCATAGTAGGCGACGGCCTTACGCTCATAGGGATATGCATCTTCCTCTTTCTCGCAGGGATGATATTTAGGAGCGAGCATGTCCGTAAGAGCGGTATGCATGGTTTCGCTGCAATTCTGGCTGCGAGTTTTTTTGTTCTTCTTTTCAAAATAACCTTTGAGAGGCCAAGGCCCGGTTTCCATGATACAGACATACTCGTTTTCCTGAAAAATCCATTTATCTTTGACTTTGACGGCAGGTTTAATTCATTCCCATCAGGCCATACAACGGTATCCTTTGCCCTTGCATACGCATTGTCCAAATCATATCCGAGGCTGTCGCCAATATTCTACACGCTGGCAGCGATGGTCGGCCTTTCCAGAGTTTATCTCGGCTCACATTATCCGTCGGATGTTGCGGGCGCCGTCTTGCTGGGTCTCGGAAGCGTCATGTTTTTATTTTATCAGGAAAGAAAACAGTGGCAGGACATCCCGTCAGGGCTTTTTCTCGCCCTGGCGATGTTTATTTCGTTTTTCAAGCTGGGCAGCCTTCTCCTCTTTGATGTAGATGAGGCCGTATATTCAGAGGCAACAAGGGAAATGCTTGGGACCGGCAATTATATTACCCCGTCTTACAATTATGAACCGTTCTACGACAAACCTATACTCTTTTACTGGCTCCAGGCTGCTGCATTTAAGCTCTTTGGCATAGCGGAATTTTCTGCGCGGTTCGTATCCGCCTCCTTTGGCGTTGCCCTCGCGGCAATGACCTTCTTTTTTGTAAAGAGGCTCTATGGCCGGACAGCGGGAATACTGGCCGGGGTATGTCTCGTATTAAACTTGGAATTCTTTGTCTATACCCATGCGGCGATTCTGGACATGATGCTGACCTTTTTTATAACAGCGTCTCTGTATAGTTTTTATCTCGGTTTTCATCAAAACAAAGAAAAGGGTTCGCATTCCGCTAACTACTGGTATCTCCTCTCTTGGGCCTTTGCTGCCCTGGCAGCCTTAACCAAAGGGATTATCGGGGTATTGTTCCCGGCAATGATAATCTTTTTATATCTTCTGGCAGCAAGGGAGTTGCGGGAAATAAAACGGTTATTGTCTCCGCGATTTGTGCTTGTATTTCTGGCAATCGCTTCCCCCTGGTATATAGCCCAGCTCTCCATGCACGGATGGGATTTTTTCAATGCATTTGTCATAAAACATCACTTCAAGAGATATACGGGAGTCGTTACCGGCCAGAGCGGCCCAATATATTACTATATCCTCGTTATGATCGCCGGTTTCTTTCCGTGGGTTGCCTTCCTGCCCCATGCCTTGTATAAGTGCCTCAAGGAAAAAGGGCTATATCTATTCTGGACCATCTGGTTTCTTGCGATATTCATCTTCTTCTCGCTTGCAGGGACAAAGGAACCAAGCTACATCTTGCCTGTTTTCCCGGCGGCGGCAATTATGGCCGGTCTTGTGATAAAGAGCCTCATAGAGGGCGGAATGGAAAAAACATGGCTCGCCATATCGTGCGGTTTTCTAATAATCACTTCTCTGCTTATGGCAATGCTATTTTTTCTTTTCCCGGCGATACTATCCGTCTACCTGCCAAAGGAGATACTAACAGGAATAACCTTTCCGCCAAAGCCCTTTCTCTGGGGAATAGCTGCAACCTATCTGGCAATCGCCCTGCTGGCTATTATGATATTAAAGAGACGGCATCTTTTTTCCATAGGCGGGATAGCGGCGGCTACTGCTGTATTGCTTATCCTGATAAGGGTATATGTTGCGCCGTTCGTCAATATCTATCTCCAGAAAACCCTTTATCAATATTCCACCTACGCAAGAAAAAATTTAAGCAGCGAAGGAGTGCTTGCAACATACGAGATAAACCAACCGAGCATTGCCTTTTACAGCAGAAGGGGGATCCTGAAACTTGAGGGAGAAAAGGGAGTGAAAGAACTCGCAGAGATAAAGAAATCTAAAAACATCCTGGTGATAACAAACAAAAAATATATGCAGGAAGTGGAGCAAAAGGCCGGTTTGGCATTAGTTGATACAGACGGGAGATTTGCCCTTTTTAGCAATAAGCAAGTTGTTTATGACGCAAGGTGAGCGCTGAAGAACGGTTCATTGCCCGCCTTTCTTTTTCTCCAGAAAGGCGCGTATCCCCGTCTCTTTATCTTCTGTTTCACAAAGCCTGCCGAAAAGTTTATCTTCCCTCTCCCGGCCATAAATCGCCTGAAGACCTGAACGGATAGCGAGCTTGCCTTTCATTGCTATTTCAGCGGCAATCCTTTTTGCCTCGGCCATCAACCTTTCGCCGGGAACTATCTTATTCAGAAGACCGATGGTTAAAGCCTCCCGGGCTGTGAGCTTGCTCCCGGTGAGGATCATTTCTACGGCCCTGCCTTTCCCGATGAGCCTCGGCAGTCTCTGGGTCCCGCCAAACCCGGGAATAATACCCAGATTTATCTCAGGCTGGGAAAACCATGCATTTTCAGCGGCAATCCTTAAATGGCAGGCCATGGCAAGCTCATTGCCTCCGCCGATACATGCGCCGTTTACGGCAGCAATCACAGGGATATTGAAATTTTCAATCATATCCATCATCTCCTGGCCGCTCTTTGCAAAGGCCTCTCCGTCCTTCCTTGTCTTTATCGCAGCCAGCTCCTTGATATCAGCGCCGGCGCAAAATACCCTTCCCGCGCCTGTTATGATGACAGCCTTGACAGCACCCTTCTTCTCCATCTCCAGAAAAGCGGTCTTTAATCTGGTTATCAATTCGCGAGACAATGCATTGACAGGCGGATTATTCATTCGCAATATGGCAACGCTATTCTCTGTAACTATGTCGAGCAACATATCCTCCATTTATGGTAAACCCCCACACCTTGACCCACACACCAAAAATTTTGGTGTGTGGGCAAGGAAGAAAAGAAGTAACCCTGCGCCAAGAGCGCAGGGCATTCCCAACAAGGTGTGGGGGTAAATATAGCAGAGAGACTTAGAAACCTCAAGTGGCGTCTCTTACCTACCGCTCCTTGTCAAAATTCAAGGGCTTGACAAACCTTAAAAAAAGGATTGACAATCTCTGGTTTTTGGTTAGACTTTAATGCAGGCTGAAGAAAACAAGCCTCAGCTATCACCCTTTTCCTATATCTCGCATACTCTTTGGTCAGGAGCAACTTTGGTAGTTCATGATATTATAGTCATAGGCGCCGGTTTGGCAGGCATGAGGGCCGCTATTGAGACAGCCCGCAGCGGCATGAATGTAGCTATTGTATCCAAGGTGCATCCGGTAAGGAGCCATTCTGTTGCCGCTCAGGGAGGCATCAATGCGGCTATCGGCATGAACGATTCATGGGAGGCCCATGCCTTTGATACGGTGAAGGGGAGCGATTATCTGGGGGACCAGGGCGCAATAGAGCTGATGTGTAAAGAGGCCCCGGAGGATATATTTGAACTGGACAGCATGGGGTGTCTTTTCAGCAGGAATGATGAGTGGAAGATTGCCCAGAGACCATTTGGCGGCGCGGATTTCCCGCGCACATGCTATGCGGCGGACAGGACAGGCCACGCCATTCTTCATACCCTGTATGAACAGTTAATCAGACACGGCGTGCCTGTTTATGAAGAGTGGTTTGTTCTCTCTCTGGCGGTAGAAGGCGGCGTATGCAGGGGCTTGATTGCCCTTGATATTCATTCCGGAAAGCTTCACCGTTTGCATTCCAGGGCCGTAATCCTTACAACCGGCGGTTACGGAAGGGTCTATAAAAATTCCACCAACGCCCTCATAAATACAGGAGACGGCATGGCGCTTGCGCTGAACAGCGGGGCCGAGTTGATGGATATGGAATTTGTACAGTTTCATCCCACAACCCTGAAATCCACCGGCATCCTGATTAGCGAGGGCGCAAGGGGCGAGGGCGCATATCTCGTCAATGCAAAGGGTGAGCGGTTTATGAAAAAATATGCGCCGAAGGCTCTGGAGCTTGCCAGCCGCGATGTGGTATCAAGGGCGGAGCAGCAGGAGATTGAGGAAGGAAGAGGGGCTGACGGGTGTGTATTTCTTGATTTAAGACACCTCGGCGAAGCGCTTATCAATGAGAGACTTCCGCAGATCCGGCAACTATCAATAGATTTTGAAGGCATAGACCCGCTCAAAGAGCTTGTGCCGATAAAACCTGGCGCCCATTATTCCATGGGGGGCATTAAGACGGATGTGTGGGGAAATACGAATATAAAAGGCCTTTATGCCGCCGGCGAGTGCGCCTGCGTCAGCGTCCACGGCGCCAACCGGTTGGGGGGAAATTCACTGTTAGAGGCCGTTGTTTTCGGCAGAAGGGCCGGCAAGGCAGCATCTCTTTATGCGCAGGAAGCTACTTCGGCAGAGTTTCCGGAAGATGCGCTTGCAAACGCAGCAAGAGATGTCGCATCCATCATGAACAAAACAAACGGCGAGAGGGGCGCTGCCATCAGAGATGAGCTTGCCTCCGCCATGACTATGCATGTCGGCGTGTTCAGAGATAAAATGAGATTGGAAAATGCATTAACTGCAATAGCCGCATTAAAAGAAAGGTATAAAAAGATATCTGTGGAAGATACAGGAAGCATTTTTAATACAGAGCTTATTGCAGCCCTTGAACTTGGCCATCTCCTTGCCATTGCCGAGTGTATTGTGATTGCGGCGATAAACAGGGAAGAAAGCAGGGGCGCCCATTTTCGTCTGGATTTTCCGGCAAGGGACGATACAAAATGGCTTAAACATACCATAATATCAAAAGATGGCAGCCGTATTAAGTTAAGTTGCAAAGATGTCCATATCACCAGGTATCAGCCAACGGAAAGAAAATATTAGAAAATGAGAAATATATTTGACTAATCTTTCTTATTTATATTAGAATATAACATTTAGATTCCAATTTTTGATTTTAATTCAGGCTGCGCCGCAAGAAGAGGATTTACCATGGCTAAACCAGCACACAATAACAGCGCAGAGATTCATAAACTTGTCGAGGCAGGCAAGGATAAAGGATTTCTGACCTATGATGAAATCAATGATGCCTTGCCGCAGGAAGGGTTTTCCGTTGATGATATGGACAACCTTCTTGAGACCCTTGGTGAAATGGGGATAGAGGTGGTAGACAGCGCTGACAAGGCAAGCGCTGCCGAAGAGATGGTGGAAGAAAAAGAACAAAAGGCGCTGGAGGTTGAGGGCATAGAAGACCCTGTAAGGGTTTATATGAAGGAAATGGGGGCTGTTTCACTCTTGAATAGGGAAGAGGAGGTTGTCCTTGCCAAGGAGATTGAGGAAGGGAAAAAGGAGCTGAAAAGACTGACGCTTTCAAGCCCTTTTGCAACCAGAGAGGCGCTCCGGATTGCCGAAAGGATCAAGGCGGACAGGATATCCATAAGGGAGCTTATGGAGGAGGCTGAAGAGACAGGCGCTCAGTATGATGAGGAGCATGCCAAAGAGATTCTGGCTATTATTGAGAAGCTCAAGAGAAGAAAAAGAGAAGGCGCCTATAAACTGCTCAGGGAATTAAATCTCAATCCGGCAGTGATCAACAGGATTGTCCAGCGGATGATACGATTGGAGAAATTTATCCAAAGAGAAGAGGCGAAGAGGGGCGCTAAAAAGGCGGCGCGGGCTAAAAAGCGCATACGGTGGATACTACGAAAGATTGAACTGAACAGAGACGGCCTGCGGCAATTAGCCCATGAAATCAAAGCGCATGACACTGTTGTGAGAAGGGCCAAGAAGAAGCTGGTAGAGGCAAACTTAAGGCTTGTCGTGAGCATCGCAAAAAGATATGTAAATTTAGGCCTGAAATTTTCAGACCTTGTTCAGGAAGGGAACATCGGCCTTATGAAGGCAGTGGACAAATTTGACTATAAAAAGGGGTATAAGTTTTCCACTTACGCCACATGGTGGATCCGCCAGGCAATAACGAGGGCTATCGCTGACCACGGCCGGACAATCCGCATACCTGTCCACATGATAGAAACTATAAACAGGCTTCTGCAGACATCGCGGCAACTCCTTAAAGAGCTTGGAAGAGAGCCTACCCCGGACGAGATAGCGGAGAGGATGGATATCCATGTCTCAAAGGTCAGGCGCATCCTACGCCTTATGAAGCAGACCCTTTCTCTTGAAACCCCGATCGGTGATGACGAGGAAAGCTCTCTGGGCGATTTTATAGAAGATGAAAAATCTCCTTCTCCGGCAGAAGCGGCGATAGAGAGCGACCTGTCGGAGCAGACCAAACGGGTGCTTGCAACCTTGACCCCGCGGGAAGAAAAGGTCTTAAGAATGAGGTTCGGCGTTGGAGAAAAACAGGATTATACATTGGAAGAGGTAGGCAAGGTTTTGGGCGTTACAAGGGAAAGGATTCGCCAGATTGAGGCCAAGGCCATAAGGAGGCTCCGGCATCCTACAAGGGTTAAGCTGTTGAAGGGGTTTGCGGAGGAATAGTTTTTGGCGGGAAAATACGGTGAAAAGATGGCAAGATTATTGTTAACCATAATAATTGCTTTTGCAATAATTGGAAGCGGGTTTTGCTATGCCGGGGAATATTATTATCCGGGCGGTCCATACTACTTCAAAGATATCAAAAACAGCGCGGCGCCTTATGAGCCTGTTGATGAGATAAACTATGAAGAGGCCAACAATCTCTACACATACTACGAGGCATATTTTGACGATGATGGCAGAATAGTTTCCCTGAAGAAATATCAGAAAGGGAAACTGGAATGGTCTGATAAATATGCTTACAGTCCTACCGGAACATTGGAGAATAGGGAGCTTTCCATATCGAGCAGGTAAAGGCGTTTTTTATCTCATTTCTCAGCCAGTCTTTTCACTATCTCAGCCGCCCCAGGGTCCAACACCTTCAATTTTGAATAAATCCCAATGGCCTTCTGTTTTTGCCCAGCAGCAAGATACACAAGCCCCAGTTCATAATAAGCCTCCGCATCAGAAGGGTCAAGGA
>JACQEJ010000094.1 GCA_016200645.1 Deltaproteobacteria bacterium
ATTGCTTGAATGTAAATCCGTTGCGGCATACAATTTCATAAGGCGCCTCCTGGGGTTGGATTGGAATTCTTTCCCCAAGCATATCAAGAATCTTTTGTTCTTGGTATGCAGGGGAGGTGCCTTTTATATGATTATCAGATGTCCCCTTTTCCCGTCCCCAAGATTGCGTTTGTAGTTTTACGGCATCTTCTCCTTCATCTTATCTTTTGCCTTTTCCAACGCCTTATCGGCAGTATCTTTTACTGTTTTTTCATACTGTTTCAGCTCTTTCCCGGCCTGCGCTGTTTTTTTGCCAAACGCCTGAAGATAGTCGGCTCCGCCAAAATAGATAAACAGGCAGAGCAAGAAAATACCGAGAACTATGCCGAGGATGATTTGAAACATCTTTTTTATCATGGTTTCTCCTCTTTTAGCTTCAGGGCCTCCTTATAAACCTCTCTTTTCGGGACGCCCGTTTTTTCTGCAATTATTCTGGCTATCTCTTTCAAAGGCAGGTCCGTCTCTCTTTGAAGGTTTTTAATTTCGTCAATCAATGAAATATCTTGTTTGGCCTCAACTGATTTGGGATTAAGAAGAATGGTAATCTCCCCCTTTATCTCCCTGCCGCTCAACCCAGCCAATATCGTGCTTGCCTTTCCAGTGATAATCTCCTCATGTAGCTTTGTCATCTCCCTTGCGATTACCATATCAACATCGCCCAATATATCATGAACATCTTTAACCGCTGCCAGAAGCCTTTTTGGAGATTCATAAAACACAATGGTTTTTTTACTCTCTTTAAGGCCAAAAAGAAATTTCTTCCTTTCCCCTTGCCTTGATGGAATAAAGCCTTCAAAACAAAAACTATCCGTAGGAAGGCCTGAAACACTCAATGCCGAGATAATCGCAGAGGCCCCGGGAATGGAAACCACAGGGATAGAGCTTTCTATTGCCATCTTCACCAGCCTATACCCGGGGTCGGATATGCCTGGCGTGCCTGCGTCCGACACAAGCGCAACATCCTTTCCCATATTAAGCTGTGATATGAGCCACCCTGCCTTCTCAAGCTCATTATGCTCATAATAGCTTGTAAGCTGCGTATTTATGCCATAGCGCTGAAGAAGTTTCTTCGTATGCCTCGTATCCTCTGCGGCAATAATATCCGCCTCTTTCAAAACCCTGAGCGCCCTCAAGGTTATATCCTCAAGGTTTCCTATGGGCGTGGCAACGATGTATAGGGTTTTCATATTATCCCTTGGCTCTTCATATATTAGGAGTTTCCTCTCGTGGCCGATTTTGGCGGGGTCGTTGACTCTTGAGGTTTATTTTATGTCCAAAAAGTCCTTCAAAGTATCTTCCAAAGAAACAAGGTCTTTCGGAGATAGCTTGCCTAATTTTCTTAAAACAAGTGACTGCTCAACTGTTGATATGGCCGCTTTGATAGCTGATGGTTTTAATAATCCAGCCAAGCGCCAGTCTTCCAATAAACATTCGCCTGTGCCAAAAGTTTTTGCAGTCTGGCTTGTTATTGCCATAATAACTATGTCTTGTGAAATGTGGTTATAATCAGTAGAGCTAATCACAACGGCAGGACGTTTTTTAACAGCAGACTGGTCGCTAAACGGGAATGGGACAAGAACCACATCGCCTTTTTCATAACCTGTCATAAACGGCATCCTCTTCGTTGTCCCATATCTTTTGGAAGGACGGTGCAGACAACGCTTGTGCCCCTTTAGCAAGGATTGTTTTCTCGCCCTTGCTTTCTAAGAACATAATGAAATCATAAACCTCAGCGGCAAGGCTCTCTGGCAGCCTATCAATCTCTTTTTTTATCATTTCTTTTACAAACATTTATGCCTCCTCGTAGCATGGCGTATATCTTTAGCCGATATGGAGAGTTTAATGCAATTCAAGCCGGGAAGTCAAGAAATGCTGAACCTCTTTTCTCCCCCTCCGCCTTCTTTTGACGGGAGTTATATAGAACCG
>JACQEJ010000095.1 GCA_016200645.1 Deltaproteobacteria bacterium
GCAAAATATTTTGCATTTATTTTAATTTGCCGCCTTCGCAGCCGTCGTTCTTAATGTGTAAAACGGAGTCTTCACAATCTTCGCCGCAGCCGTCTTGTTTCTGATCTCTATTTTCAACTCTGTCCCCAAAGAGGAATGCTCGGGCGCAACATATCCCATGCCAACAGCCTTGCCGAGCGAGGGAGACATGGTGCCGCTCGTCACCTCGCCGATGGCTTTGCCCTGAGCCATGATTTTATAATGGCTCCGCAATATGCCCGGCTCTGTCATCTCCAGCCCGACCAGTTTTTTCTGAACACCCTGTCTTGCCTGCTTTTCCAACACATCCTTGCCTATAAAATCCTGCTTATCTAATTTTACGAATTTGTTCAGACCTGCATCGAGCGGGGTTGTATCCTTATTCAGTTCATTGCCGTATAAAGGAAAGCCCATCTCCAATCGCAGGGTGTCTCTGGCTCCGAGGCCGATGGGCTTGATGCCGAAATTCCTGCCTGCCTCCATGAGCGCCTGCCAGACCTTTGCCGTATCAGTTCCCTTGATATAAAGCCAGTTGGCCGAAATCATCGCTTACATTTTTCACCTCAGCGATTTTGCCGACATTCTCCTGCATCCACTGAAAATCCTTTTCCGCATTTGAAGCGTTGACGCAGAACATATACCGCGTGTCGCTGAATTTATACAAAGTAACATCATCCACAACGCCGCCATTCGGATAGCACAAAAGCGAATACTGCACCTGTCCGTTTTTGAGTTTGGATGCGTCGTTGGTGGTAATCTTCTGAACAGCATCCAGAGCCTTTGGCCCGGATACTTCAATCTCCCCCATGTGGCTCACATCAAAAAGCCCGCAGGTCTTTCGCACCGTAAGATGTTCTTCTATGACGCCGGAATACTGCACCGGCATCTCCCACCCCGCGAACGGAACCATCCGCGCATTCAACTTTTTATGAATGTCGTTCAGCGGCGTAATCTTTAATTTTTCATTTTCCAAGGTCGCCTATCTCCTTCAACTGGTCTTTTTGTTTTTGCTCAAGAAGTTTTTTTGCGTCTTCAGCAGAGAAATGATTTCTATTTGATTATTTATTACGATAGTCCATTTAACAGCGGCAATTATTGCAAGGAGAA
Source organism: Deltaproteobacteria bacterium (assembly GCA_016200645.1). Classification (GTDB taxonomy): domain Bacteria; phylum Desulfobacterota; class GWC2-55-46; order UBA9637; family UBA9637; genus JACRNJ01. The sequence continues at coordinate 1,126 of JACQEJ010000095.1, forward strand.
AAAAGTTTGTCAAAGGAATTTTAGATGCAATTTCATTATAATTCTACCACCAGCCTTTTTTCTTAAAAAACCATAGCATCGCCAGAACAACGATCCCCATAATCCCCATTGTTACAGAAAAACCGTAGCTGGACTTTACAAGCGGTATGTTATCAAAGTTCATTCCAAAGATGCCGGTAATGAGCGTAAGGGGCATCAGGATAGTCGCAATAATGGTTAAAACCTTCATAACCTCATTTAATCTGTTGGAGACAACAGATAGATATGCCTCCATAGCCCCGCTTAAAGTGTCTCTGTAGGATTCTATAAGCTCTGAAATCATAAATAAGTGGTCGTATACATCCTTAAAATGCAGACTGCACTCAAAACATATCTGCTTGTGTTCGCCGCCGGCCATGTTGCGCAAGATTTCCCTCTGCGGATTTATGATTCGCCTCAGATAGAGTATGTCTTTTTTCAGGGCAAAGAGTTTGTTTAAGACCTGTTGGCTCGCTCTTGCAATTATCTCCCTTTCCAGTTCATCCGCTTTTTCTCCGAGTTCGTCTATTATAGGCAGATAATTATCAACGAGGGCATCTATGATCTTGTGCATGAGAGACTCGGAATCGCCCTGCAGCAGAGCTGGGTTTTTTCTGCACCTTTCCATGACCGACTCAATGCTTCTGAAATAGCCCTTGTGAAATGTGACGAGATAGTTTTTTCCGAGGAAGATATCAAGGTCATGGGTTTCAAGCTCGTCCCTTTTAAGGGCATCTGCATTTATGCCATGGATTACTACATAGAGATATCCGCCGTAGTCGTCTATCTTTGGATTCGGAACTGTAGAGAGACAATCCTCCACCGCGAGAGGGTGAAATGTAAAAATATCCGTGAGAATGCCTGCCTCTTTATCTGTTGGGTTGTAGAGGTCTACCCATATAAGATTTTCTTCATCGGAAAGCAGTTCGGGAAGCTCCAGAGCAGAAGGCTCTTTTAGTTTATTATACTTCTTGGCGCAGGAGACGATGCGAATCATAGTGAGAAGAATTTATACCACAAGAAGAGATTGATTGCTACATTATTGACATTCCTCAATATCCTGATAAAATTGCAAAATCAGGCTACAAGTCTACAAGTTTTTAGACTATAAGTTTTAAAACAAACTGTTAGACTAACAACTTGTAGTCTGTTGTTATTATGGATGTGCTTGCCGCCATAAAAAACCGAAGGAGCATCAGAGGATTTATTGATAGGGAGATCCCGAAAGAGGCCGTTGATATTCTGAAGGATGCCCTCATCTGGGCGCCCAGCGCAGGGAATCTCCAGAGCAGGCGGTTTTATTTTGTATTCAATGATGAAGTAAAAAGGGATATCGTCAATGCAGCCCTTCGCCAGACTTTCATAGCCCAGGCGCCTCTTGTCGTTGTTGCATGCGCGGATTTATTGATCGGAAGGTCTTACGGCAGACGGGGCGAAGAGCTTTACTGCATTCAGGATGTCGCCTGCAGCGTAGAAAACATGATGCTTGCGGCCCATTCCCTCGGTCTGGGCAGCGTCTGGGTTGGCGCATTCCATGAAGACGGCATTGCAAAGGCTCTGAATACGCCATCCAATTTGAGACCTGTGGCCATAGTCCCGGTAGGCTATCCCGGCCATCACCCGCCGCCCCCGCGCAGATTGGACAAAGATGAAGTAGTCATGGAGGTAAGGTAATATGCCGTTTGCATTAACGGAAAACGCCCTGGTTGTTCTCCGGAGGCGGTATCTTAAAAAAGATGAAAAAGGGAATGTCATAGAAACGGCTGAAGAGATGTTCAGAAGGGTCAGCCAGAACATCGCAGCGGCAGAGACCATCTATAATCCCGGGGCAGATGCAAAAAAGATAGAAAACGATTTTTTTGAGATAATGGCAAACCTTGAATTTCTTCCCAACTCGCCCACTTTGATGAATGCAGGCAGAAGACTCCAGCAGCTGGCTGCATGCTTTGTTCTGCCGGTGGATGATTCCCTGGATTCCATATTTGACGCAGTCAAGGAGACCGCCATAATCCATCAGTCCGGAGGCGGCACAGGTTTTTCCTTTTCCCGGTTAAGACCAAAGGATGATATGGTCGGTTCAACCAGCGGCGCAGCGAGCGGGCCGGTATCATTCATGAAGGTCTTTAATATGGCAACCGAGGTAATTAAGCAGGGCGGCACCAGAAGAGGTGCAAATATGGGGGTATTGCGGATAGATCACCCTGATATTCTTCAATTTATCACGGTCAAGAACAACCCCGAAGAACTTACCAATTTTAACATCTCGGTTGCGGTAACCGATGGATTTATGAAGGCCATGGAGGCAGGCAAGGAATATCCGCTCATCAACCCCAGAACAAATGAGATAGTAAAATATGCCGGTGCACGGGCGGTCTTTGATCTGATTGTAGAGTCTGCATGGAGAAGCGGCGAGCCGGGCGTGCTTTTTATAGACAGGATAAATCAGTCAAACCCGACCCCGCAGCTCGGTGAAATGGAGGCGACAAACCCGTGCGGAGAGCAGCCTCTTCTTCCGTATGAGCCGTGCAATCTCGGCTCCATCAATCTGGCAAAGATGATTAAAAAGACAGGGGCTTGGGACTTGGGGCTTGGGGCTAATAAATACCAGCCTCCAGTCTCCAGTCCCCAGTCCCCTTTGTATGAGATTGATTATAAAAAACTGGAAAGAATGGTAAAATTAGGCGTAAGGTTTCTTGACAATGTGATAGACATGAATAAATACCCGCTGCCTGAAATAGAACGGATGGCAAAGGGCAATCGCAAGATAGGTCTCGGGGTTATGGGCTTTGCTGATATGCTTGTAAGGCTGCGTGTTCCCTATAATTCGGAAAAGGCGCTCAGGATCGGAGAAGGAATCGTGCAGTTCATAAAAGCCGTTGCGTGGGAGACATCGAGGGAGCTGGCTGAAGAAAGGGGCGCCTTCCCCAATATCAAAGGAAGCATATTTGACAAACCGGACACAAGGCCGGTGCGAAATTCCACAACAACTACAGTGGCGCCCACCGGCACCCTGAGCATCATCGCAGGATGCTCCAGCGGCATAGAGCCGATTTATTCCCTGAGCTACACACGGCAGGTGCTGGATGGCCTTCAGCTTCCTGAGCTCAACCCTCTATTCTATGAGATTGCAAAGGAAGAGGGGTTTTACCGCGATGAACTGATGGATTACATTGCAAAGGGCGGAGACCTGAATCAAAGAAATGATGTGCCGGAGCATATAAAAAAAATATTTGCCACCGCCTTCCAAATACCGCCTGAAGGGCATGTCAGGATGCAGGCTGTTTTCCAAAAGCATACGGATAATGCTGTAAGCAAGACTATAAATTTTCCGCCTGAGGCAACATCAGCGGATGTGAAAACTGCATACCTCCTTGCATACAGGCTCGGCTGCAAAGGTATAACCGTTTACCGGAGCGGGACGAGGGCAGAGCAGGTGCTGACATGCAAAAATACGCTCTATTGTTAAATAGAAAAAGTTGACAGTTATAAGTTGAAGGTTGAAAGTTGAAAGATTTAAGTTAAAACCTATCGCCTATCGCCTGTATTTCGCCCATCGCCCATCGCCTATCGCCCGTATTGCCTATTGATTGACGATGCGGCCTTTTTATGGCAAAAAACTACCTTTATTATAAGATCAAGAAAATCTCCCGCAACTGACGGAATAAACCCCCACACCAAAGTTTTTGGTGTGGGGGTAAAGGTGGATACCACCGGGGAGCGGAAGATACGGAAGCTGCGCCGACCGTCTGGGCAGAAAGAGCTTGGCCAAAAGCCAGGCTATTTCACGGCTCAGGCGGTTTTTTTATGCCGCGCGCCGGTGGAAATATTAGGTTCACCAGGCTGCCTGCTGAGGCGCGTTACAGGCAACTAATATGCTTGACAAAAACCGGAAAATTTGGTTTAGTCAATGCCTCCAAAAATGAACCCATAAATGCGGCGAATGTTTTTTTGCTCATAAAAATATCATGGGCGCTTGCCGAAAAAACAAAATTCAGGAAAACAGGAGGAAGGTATGTCAATGAAAATTATGTACACGGCAACCGATGAAGCGCCGGCGCTGGCGACTTACTCGCTGCTCCCTATTGTCAAGGCATTCACGAAGACTGCCGGCATTGAAGTTGAGACAAGGGACATCTCTCTTGCGGGACGCATCATCGCAAACTTTCCCGAAAACCTGACCGGGGAGCAAAGGATACCCGACGAGTTGACTGCGTTGGGCGAGCTTGCCGCAAAATCGCCTGAGGCAAATATCATCAAGCTGCCGAATGTCAGCGCCTCCATTCCCCAGTTGAAAACCGCAATCAAAGAATTGCAGTCGCAGGGTTACAAAATCCCGGACTATCCCGAAGAACCGAAAAACGACGCGGAGAAGGAAATCAAAACCAGGTATGGCAAGGTTCTCGGAAGCGCGGTCAATCCTGTTTTAAGAGAGGGAAATTCGGATCGCAGGGCTTCGGCCTCGGTAAAAAATTACGCAAAGAAGAATCCGCACAAAATGGGCGCATGGAGCAAGGATTCCAAAACCCATGTTGCGCACATGAAGAGCGGCGATTTCTACGGCTCTGAAAAATCCGTTACCGTGGCAGAAGCCGGGCCGGTCAGGATAGAATTCGTGGGCAAGGACGGCAAGGCCACGGTTCTCAAGGAAAAGACGACTCTTAAAGCAGGAGAGGTTATTGACGCCTGCGTTATGAGTTGCGGCGCACTGCGTAAATTTTTTGAGGAGCAGATAGAAGACGCGAAAAAACAGGGCGTGCTTTTTTCTTTGCATCTCAAGGCCACGATGATGAAGGTCTCGGACCCGATTATGTTTGGCCACGCGGTCTCCGTTTTCTATAAGGATGTGTTTGAAAAACACGCGGCCACAATCAAAGAACTCGGCGTTGATCTGAATAACGGGCTCGGCGATCTTTATGCCAAGACGGCGAAACTGCCGGATGCAAAAAAAGCGGAGATAGAAGCAGACATCAATGCCTGTTATAAGAACCGGCCTGAGGTTGCGATGGTGAACTCGGATAAAGGGATCACCAACCTGCATGTGCCGAGCGACGTGATTGTTGACGCATCCATGCCCGCTATGATCCGCGAGTCCGGGAAGATGTGGGGGCCTGACGGCAAACTCTACGATACCAAGGCAGTGATACCCGACAGATGCTACGCAGACGTGTATCAGGTAGTCATCGCCGATTGCAAGAAACACGGCGCCTTTGATCCTAAAACAATGGGAACCGTTCCCAATGTGGGACTTATGGCGCAAAAGGCCGAGGAATACGGCTCTCACGACAAGACCTTCAAAGCCGCGGGAAACGGAACGATCCGCATCGTTGACGCTTCGGGAAAGGTGTTGCTCGAACAGGCGGTTGAAGAAGGCGATATCTTCCGCGCATGTCAGACAAAAGACGCGCCCATTCAGGATTGGGTAAAGCTGGCCGTTACACGGGCGCGGGCAACAGGCGCGCCTGCTGTTTTCTGGCTGGATAAAAACAGGGCGCACGACGCGCAGATTATCGAAAAGGTCAATCGCTACCTGAAAAATCACGATACCAATGGACTTGATATCAAAATCATGTCTCCTATAGAAGCCACCCGTTTCTCGCTTGAACGTATAAGAGAGGGGAAAGACACGATTTCAGTCACCGGCAATGTGCTGCGCGATTATCTCACAGATTTGTTTCCGATTCTGGAACTCGGCACCAGCGCAAAGATGCTCTCCATCGTGCCTCTTATGAATGGCGGCGGACTTTTTGAAACAGGCGCAGGCGGCTCGGCGCCAAAGCATGTCCAGCAGTTTCAGGAAGAAGGGTATTTGAGATGGGATTCCCTCGGCGAATTTCTCGCCCTTGCCGTATC